>JAAZNH010000074.1 GCA_012798365.1 Methanomicrobiales archaeon
ATACCCGGCAATTGCCCCGATCTTGAGGGGCATATACGTGCGGTTCAGGTTCAGCCGCCTTACAGCGCGAAACGACTTCGCATCCGGTGAAACGGTAGGTTTATTCTGCTTGATCCTGAACATGATTACTCAACTCCAGACTGCACGGACAATCCGGCTTCATAGCTGAAACCGGGCTGTCTTGTACCATATACTATGAATACGTTCTATTTATTTTTTATTAATTAGCTAAATTCGCAAATCGGTCATTATTATGATTATTTCGGCAAAACTGCCTGAATTGAACCGTATTTAGGAAATTACGGCGACACCTTTGCCCCGAGCGGAATCCGGGAAAAACAAAGGTAAAATAATTTATACAATATGTATTCTATTTTCAAAAATACCTCTGCAGCAGCCGGGCGAAACGAATCCACACATTTTTCTCCTTCCTCTTCAGATTTCCATGCAGGAGCAGTATGGGTTTACGAGAATTTTTAATTCCGCAGGATACCGTCTTTTTCGATCTTTTCGAAGAGCAGGCCGCTCTCATTGTTGAAAGTGCCACAAGACTGGTCACCCTCACAGAAGATTACACGGATACGCGGGAAAAATACCGGAAGATCGAACTCCTGGGACAAAAAGGAGACCTGGTGACCCACAATATCAGAAGGGAACTCACCCGGGTCTTTATCACACCGTTCGAACCGGAAGAGATAGCCGGCCTCACGAAGGCCCTTGATGAAGTGATGGTCTATATCCAGGGCGCAGCCGAACGGATGCTCTATTACGATATCCGGCAGCCGGACGCTCACATGGCCGCACTTGCACGGATGATCAGCATGTCGGTTAATGAACTTGAGCGTTCCGTAAAAGAGATCCGGACCATGAAACACCCGGAGAATGTCGAGAAGTCCTGCCAGGAAGTGAACCAGGTGCGGCGTCTTGCCCACGATCTCCTGTCAGATGCCATATCGGATCTCGTGAAACGGGAGGATGCCCTCCAGGTTATCAAGGCCAAGGATATCTATGAGCATCTTGAGCAAGCAACCGGGAGTTGCAAGGACGCAGCAGATGTCCTCTCAAACATTGCAATCCGGCATGCATAACAACGACAAATCCCGTGCGGGATGGTGGGTCGGATGCTGATTTCTTCTGAGATACTGGTTGGTATCATCATCATCATTGCCCTGGTCTTTGATTATACCAACGGGTTCCATGACGCGGCAAATGCGGTTTCCACGGTAATATCAACAAAAGTTCTCACGCCCCGCCAGGCCGTGATGTTTGCAGCGTTTTTCAATTTCATAGCTGCATTTGTGATGGGTGTTGCAGTTGCCGGCACCATGAGCCATATTATCATGCTGGATATGGTCGCCGTCGAGGTGATCCCGCTCATTATCCTGGGTGCGCTTCTTGCTGCCATTTCCTGGAATATCATCACGTGGAAGATTGCCCTCCCGACATCGTCGTCCCATGCCCTTATCGGGGGCATCGTAGGAGCGGGAATCTCGGCGGCCGGAATCGCCGTAATCCACTGGGAAACGATCATCCTGACTATTGTCTTTATGGTGGTCTCCTCATTTGCCGGCCTCGTTGCGGGATACCTGTTCATGGTAGTCCTTCTCCGCACGATCCGGGGTGCGCAAAAAGCAACCGCGGATGGTTATTTCAAAAAACTCCAGCTGCTGTCAGCAGCATTATTCAGCTTCTCCCATGGTTCGAATGATGCGCAGAAAACCATGGGGATCATCATCCCGCTGCTCTTCTCGATCGGGTATTTCGGGGCTTCAGCGGATCCAAATAACCTTCCCGTTCCCGTCTGGGTCATCCTTGCGTGTTACCTTGCGATATCAGCAGGTACACTATCCGGGGGGATGCGCATTGTTAAGACCATGGGCTACAAGATCATGAAAAACCGGCCCGTTCAGGGTTTCGCCGCGGAAACGGCGAGTGCGATCACCATCATCGGCGCATCGCTAGGGGGGATCCCGGTCAGCACAACCCAGGTTATCAGTTCCGGCATTATGGGCGTGGGATCAACCATGGGGGTCCGGAATGTTGGCTGGGGTGTTGGCCGGAGGATCCTCTGGGCATGGGTACTGACAATTCCCCTGAGTGCACTTTTGGGATTCCTGATATTCCAGGCAATACGGCTGGTGCTCTAGGTGCATTGCCTGATCACCCCGATTTTTCAGCACACCTTTTCCCGGATAAAAAAATGAACAAATCAGGACTCTCGGGAACTATGGCGGATGAAGAACCTGCCATGCAGACGCCGAGGGGGAGAGTTGAACTCCCGAGGCGCAGGGCGCCAGTAGCTTTCGAGGCTACCGCCTTTCCGGGCTAGACTACCTCGGCACGTTGCCTTCTTATTTTTTTCATCGCTTGCTCTAATAGTTATCTGACCCGAGGTCTCTTCCAGCCCCCGCCCTGAGCGTATTGCACGGTGACGTGACCGGGAAACCCGCCAGAAAAAAAGGAACCGGAGTATTCCAAAAAGGGGTTAAAAAAATTACATGCCCATGGGTGCGCCGGCACCCTTGCCACCCTGCTGGGTGATCATCATGTCATCAACACGGATGAGCATGATGGCGGTTTCCGAAGCGCTCTGGATGGACTGGCGCTTGGACCGTAGGGGCTCAATGACGCCTTCAGCGAGCATGTCAACGACCTTGCCCTCGTACACGTTCAGGCCGGCGTTCTTCTTGCCCTTGGCGTGGACATTCTTGAGCTCGACCAGCTTGTCGATCGGGTTGAAACCGGAGTTCTCCGCAAGGGTGCGGGGGATGGACTCGAATGCGGCTGCATAGCCTTCGAGGGCAATCTGGACCCGGCCGCCAACGGTCTGGGCATACTCGCGGATCTTCATCAACAGTTCGGTCTCGACTGCAGCACCGCCAACGACATAGGTGCCGTCTTCGATGGCGTCCATGACGACCCGGGTGCCATCCACAACGGCCCGCTCAAGTTCCTCTAAGAGGTAGTCGCTTGTTCCGCGGAGGAGGATGGTGGTGGTCTTGGGGTTCTTGCAGCCGGAGATGCGGGTGACCTTGCCGTCATCGTCTTCTGCAACGAGATCTGCAGTTCCCAGGTCCTTTGCGGTCAGGGCTTCAGGCTTGTTGACAATGTTCCCGTTCAGTGCCCGGGCTGCGTACTTCATGTCCCTCTCAGGAACATCTTCGATAGCAAGGATGCCGGCCTTTGCAAGGTAGAACTGGGCTGCATCGGCAATGCCTTTCTGGCAGAGGAGGACGTTTGCACCGCTGTCAATAATGGAGTCAGCGAGTTTCCTGAGTGCCTCGCGCTCCTGTTCGCTGAAGGCATTGATCTGCTCGGCGCTGGAGATCTTGATCTTGGCCTTGACCTGGGTCTTGGTGATCTCGAGCGGGGTTGCCACCATGGCCACCTTTGCCTTGGTAATCTTGACCGGCATCCCATCGTGGGAACGGACCTTGTCGAGAACAACGCCGCGGATCAGCTCGGCGTCGTCCATGGCCTGGCCCTTCTGCTTCTTGATCATGACGTCTTCCTCGTCAACCGAGTACTTGCTGCCGTTCTTCTCGGCAACGGTCATGACTGCATCAACGATGATGCCGTCGAGCTTGCCCTTGACCTGCTCGATGGACTTGCCGGTGATAGCGGTGTCGGCAACCTTGATGAGGGTCTTGCGGTCGGTCGGGTCGACCTTGAGCGCAAGGGAGCTGGTGATCTCAAGCGCCTTTTCCATGCCCATGCGGTATCCCTGGGCGATGACGGTCGGGTGGATACCCTGCTCGAGCATCACTTCCGCTTGTTCCATCAGGGCACCGACAAGGACGACTGCGGTGGTAGTACCGTCGCCGACTTCGTCGTCCTGGGTCCGTGCAACCTCGATGACCATCTTTGCGCCGGGGTGCTGGACGGCAATCTCGCTTAAAATCGTTGCACCATCGTTGGTGATGACAATGTCGCCGCTGCCGCTGACAAGCATCTTGTCCATACCGCGGGGGCCGAGGGTTGACCTGACGGCGCCGGCGATAGCCTTTGCGGCCGCAATATTCGAGCGCTGGGCCTCTTTCCCGTGATTACGCTCCACATTCTCTTTTAAAATGATAATTGGCTGTCCAGATAGCATAATGTATCCTCCGATGTTGTAAAAGGTGGAATTGAACTTCTATATAAATTATGCTGTGTTTGCTTCCGGAATGTGTCCGGGAAAAAAAGGAGTACCTTAGTCTATACGGGAGATTTTGAAGAGCGAGTATACCGGCACCCCATCAATATCCCGGATGCCGCGCTTGTCAAAGATGACACAGATCGCAACCGGAGTTGCATTGTGCTTCTTGAGGTACTTGATCACTTCCCGCAGGGTCTTTCCTGAAGTGATGGTGTCATCGACGATCAGGCAGCGCCGGTCGGTCACCGGGGCAAAGTTCCCGCTGATGGAACCGGTGAATTTCTCGCTTGGGTTCTGCTTGGTCGGGTTGTAGATGGCAAGCTGGGCTGCCTCCTGGACGGCAATCACCGTGGCGAGCGGGATTCCGGAAAGCGCAATGCCCACAATGACATCGGCAGCGGGGGATCCTTCTGCCTGCTCCTGCCGGGCAAGGTAAAACCTGCTCAGGAGCATCTGGGCGGTCTCCTCAAGGAGCGGTGCGTTGCTGGAGACTGCTGTCCAGTCGATATGCACATCCTTGGGCGCAGCGGTTCCTTTGGCCTGGGTTAACAGCCAGGTCACGGTCTCCATCGAAAGGGAGAGCTCATCTGCAATCTGACCCGGGCTGTGCCCTTCGCCAAGGAGCATCTTTGCCCGGCCTATCAGATCCTCAAGGGAAGACATGAAAAAAGATTCGCCGGCATCTATTTAAGTTTTCTTTTAATCGCTGCCCCGCAGATGAGGCACTCGCCGTCATGGCTGTAATACTTCCCACAGCCCGTGCACCGGTATTTCCAGTGGATCCGTTTTGCTTTCCGCTGAAGGATCGGGGCAGTCTTCACCCCGAGCACGCTGGCAACGTTCTGGATGGCAAAGTCATCGGTATAGAGGGTTGCATCCAGCTCAAGGGCAAGCGCCAGCAGGTCGGCATCGGTTGCAGAGATAACCCCCTTGTCCCGGGATCGTGCCGCGGCAGCAGCAACGCGTTCAAGACTCTCTTGTGCCGGTGAGACTACCCGGAGGCCGCCGGCACACCACTTCTCGAAGTTTCCTTTGGACCGGATATCCACGAGTTCATCGCAGACTGACGGGGTGGTAAAAGACTCGCCCATAACGGGATATTCTGAGAAGAAGATGCTGGCATCAAGCACGACTGTCATGCACGGTAACCTCCATGGTAAATCCGGCATGCCATGGGAAAAATTCCCTCATGGGTGCCGTATGACGTCTGCAATCTGGCCTGCGGCACTGACCCTGCTGCATGCCCGTTCTATGGTATCGCAGCAGATCACATCGCGAATGCTGCTTGCCATGAGGCGGGCATAGGCGCCGCTCGTGAACACCCCATGGACACATGCGGCATACACCTCCCGGGCATCCTGATGATAGAGCATCCGGCTTGCTGTTGCGATCGTCCCGCCCGTTGATATGATGTCATCGACAATGACTACTGAACGGGATGCAGCCAGGAGCTCTTTAGGTGACATCAGGACTTCGGTACCGCTGATCCGGGTTTTTTCCAGGTAATCACATTCCCAGCCACATGCAGCAGCAATCCCCTGGGCAAACGACAATGCCCCGTCATCCGGTGCAAGAATCAGCGGATTGTCCAGGTCAAGGGTCCTGAGATAAGCACCGATATCGCTGGCAACCGAGATGTTCCGGGAAGGCACGGAGAAATACTGCAGGACGGAGGGATCATGGATATTGATGGTGGTGACATCAGCAACCCCGCTGCTCAAGGCCCGTGCAACCGCCCGCGCACTTAAGGGCTCTCCCTGCTTGAACCGCTTGTCCTGCCGGGCATACGCCATGTACGGGATGACCAGCCGGCACCGCGAACTGTCGCAGGCATCGATCAGGAGGAGCAGCTGGACCAGGGCCTCGTTATCGGTGACGCTCCCGATGATGATGGTCTCGTCGTCCAGTTCTCCTGCCTGGAGATAGTGCTCCCCGTCGGGAAACCGGGAGAATTTGACTTCCACAAGGCCGACTCCCAGGGCCCGGGCAACCCGGGTGGCAAGAACCTGGGAATGTTCCGTACTGATGACTTTCATGATATCGATCCTAACAAAGCAGGCGCAAGGATACCTGATTCCTGTACAAATAATGTAGTTCGCGTTTCTAATTGTAGTTTTTCCGCATGGAGGTTATAGGTACGGGCCTTATTGTGAAAACCGGATGTCCGGGATAAATTCATGATTCATGGGACGGCAGTGCCGGCACGATCTGCCGGTAGTGCGATCAGCTGAAAGTACTTAAACCATCGTGATACAACTAATATGACATTCCCCGGATGAAAAGAGGGTTCTCTTACAATGGAAATTTCTGAAAATCTCGCACCCCGGCACGAACCGGCTCCTCCAGAGGCTGCAGCTGAACCGAGCGCTGTTGCAACCTCGTCCCAGATAGAAGTCCCGGCCTCGCTCATTGACCAGGTCATCGGCCAGGAGCACGCGGTCGAAGTGATTAAAAAAGCCGCAATCCAGCGCCGGCATGTGATGATGATCGGCAGCCCCGGTACCGGCAAGTCCATGCTTGCCAAGGCCATGGCCGAACTCCTCCCCAAAGAAGAACTGCAGGATATCCTTGTATATCCCAATTCCGATGATTCCAACAACCCGGTCATCCGGACCGTTGCCGCGGGAAGGGGCAAGCAGATTGTCGGTGCCCATAAGGCAGAGGCCAAGAAGAAGACCCAGTTCCGGCACACGCTTCTCATGCTCCTTCTCCTGGGTATCGCCGGCTATGCCATCATCACGATGCAGCTCCTGATGGGACTGATCGCGGGTGCATTCGTCTTCATGGCGCTGCGCTACACCACCCCCCGGGAAGAGGCGATGGTGCCCAAGCTCCTTGTCTCCAACGACACCAAGAACATCGCACCGTTCATTGATGCCACCGGCTCGCACGCGGGAGCGCTCCTTGGCGATGTCCGGCACGACCCGTTCCAGAGCGGCGGCCTTGAGACCCCGGCGCACGACCGTGTCGAGGCGGGAGCTATCCACCGCTCGAATGGCGGCGTCCTCTTCATTGACGAGATCAATACCCTTGACGGCCACTCCCAGCAGAACCTCCTGACCGCCCTGCAGGAGCACGAGTTCCCGATCACCGGCCAGAGCGAGCGCTCCAGCGGCGCCATGGTCAGGACCGAACCGGTGCCCTGTAAATTCGTCATGGTGGCGGCAGGCAACCTTGATGCCATCTCCGGCATGCACCCGGCCCTCCGTTCCCGTATCCGCGGGTACGGGTACGAAGTCTACATGTCCGAGAGCATGGATGACACGCCAGAGAACCGGCAGAAGTATGTCCGGTTCATTGCGCAGGAGGTCAAGAACGACGGGAAGATCCCGCACTTTGACCAGAGCGCCATCGACGAGGTTATCCGCGAAGCACGCCGGCGGGCCAACCGCAAGGGCCACCTGACCTTAAAGCTCCGTGACATGGGCGGCCTGATCCGTGTTGCCGGTGATATTGCCCGGCAGGAGAATGCGTCCATTACAACCGCAGCCCATGTGCTCACCGCAAAGAAGACCGCCCGGTCCATCGAGGACCAGGTATCCGATGAGGTCACCCGGCACCTCCGCGAATACGAGATGACGGTTGTTGAAGGCACCCGCGTGGGACGGGTCAACGGGCTTGCCGTCACCGGCAGCGATGCCGGCTCGGTCCTGCCGATCATGGCAGAAGTGACTCCTGCACAGGGTGCCAGCGGTACGGTCATAGCAACCGGTATGCTCAAGGAGATTGCCCAGGAATCGATCAAGAATGTCAGTGCAATCCTGAAAAAATTCACCGGCAGGGACGTCAAGAATATCGATATCCACATCCAGTTCATCGGCACCTACATGGGTGTCGAGGGGGACTCCGCATCCATCAGCGTTGCAACCGCGGTGGTCAGTGCAATCGAGGGAATCCCGGTCCGGCAGGACCTTGCCATGACCGGTTCCCTCTCCGTCCGCGGGGATGTGCTCCCGGTCGGAGGCGTCACCTATAAGATCGAGGCGGCTGCAAAGGCAGGTATCCGCACGGTCCTCATCCCCCGGATGAATGCCGGGGATGTCCTCATTGAAGAACGGTTCAAGCCGCTTGTCACCATCATCCCGGTCGATACGATTGATGATGTTCTCAAGCACGCCCTGGTACCGGAGAACTCGGAGAATTTCTTAACAAAACTCCGTAAAATGGCGATGCGGTCAACCGAGATGCTGATCGAGACTCCCCCGGTCAACCAGACCGTGGCCTGATGAGCGATGGTCCGGACAATGGATGGCATCTCCTATTACGATCTCCGGCACGTGACCGGGGAAGTGACCCATATCGATATCGATAACGGCGTGGTGGAATCCGCAGGAACCTCGTTTTTCAACAAAGCGGTGCTGCGGGTGCTCGTGAAATCCGGCTGGGGCATCCTCCAGCTGGACAATTACACGCCCTGCACCGGCACCAAATTCGAGGATCTGTTACAGAAAGCCGCCCGGCTTGCCATGGTCACGGAAGAGAAGGTTGTCCTTGGCGATGCGCCCCGGGGGATCCTGCCGGTGCCCCCGCTCAAAGAGGACCCCCGCGATGTGGATATCGAAGAGAAATCCCGTCTTCTTTCCCTGGTCGAGCAGAGTGCTGCAGGGGACGGGATTGTCAACCGCCGGGCCAATTACATCGAGAAAGACGAACATGTCCGGTTTTCGGACAGTTCCGGCAATGAATACGAGTACCGGATGATGCGATCCGGGTTCAATGTCCTTGCAGTGGCATCCCGGAACGGGAATGTCCAGATGGGCTATGAACGCGAGCATACCATCCACGGGTTCAACCTCCGCCACCAGGAGGATGTGGGAAGAAAAGCGGCCGGTGTTGCTGTCTCGCTCCTGGATGCTGTCATTCCCAAAGGCGGGAAGATGCAGGCCGTCCTTGATCCGGAACTTGCCGGCGTGTTTGCCCATGAAGCGGTCGGCCATGCCAGTGAGGGGGACCTGATCCATGAGGGCAACTCAGTCCTTGGCGGAAGGATAGGGGAGCGGATCGGCAACGACTACCTTACGATCATCGATGACCCCACCCTGCCGGAGTTCGGGTTCGACCCGGTTGACGCCGAGGGTGTGGCAGTGGAGCGGACGGAGATCATCCGTAAGGGGATCATCAGTTCCTACCTCCACACCCGCGAATCCCTTGCCGCGGTCGGCAACGGCAAGCCCGGGCATGCCCGGGCAATGGCCGGCGAGCCCCCGCTGGTGCGGATGAGCAACACGTTCATCGAGGCCGGGGATTCAACCGAAGAGGAGATCTTTGCTGAATGTAAAAACGGGATCTTCCTCAAGGGGTCCCGGGGCGGCCAGGTCGATCCTGGCCGGGGCGTGTTCCAGTTCAATGCCGAGTATGGCTATCTTGTGGAGAACGGGGAATGCACAACAATGGTCCGGGACGTTTCCCTCTCGGGCGACATCCTGACGACCCTGCACAAAATTGCCCTGTGCGGCAACAAGCGTACGATGAGCCCGGGATACTGCGGGAAGGGGGGCCAGAGTGTGCCCGTCAGCGACGGGGGCCCGTTCATTCTCTTATGCGATGCGGTGGTGGGTGGCAGTGGCGTGGATTGATGAGCTGCTTGCTGAGGCAGCAAAGAGCGTTGATGAGGCCGAGGTCTTCTTTGTTGAAGGCGAGAGCGTATCTGCGGATCTCAAGCGCAAGAACGTGAGTCTTGCAACAACCTCGCGGGACTGTGGTCTTGGGATCCGGACGATCCACAAAGGCCGGATCGGCTCATCGAGCACCAGCAACCCGGCCGACTGGCGCACGTGCCTCCATGCAGCCATTGCCAGTACCAAGCTGGCAACCCCGCAGACCTGGGAAGGCCTGCCCGGGCCGGCGGACCTCTCCATGACGCCGCTGGCATTTGATCCGGCAATCACAGTCGAACCGTCAACCGCCCGCGAACTGCTGGCAAGGATGCTTGCCGGCGCAACGGAACATGAGGCCGAGGTGACGGCCGGTTCTGCCGGCCTTTCCACAACGCGTGTCCTGCTGGCAAACACCCACGGGGTCCGGTACACGGACCAGCACACCGGTGTTACGGTCTCCCTGGAGGCAATCCGGGGCCAGTCAACCGGCTATGAGTTTGACCATGCCTGGGCGCTTGACCGGATCGATCCGGAGCACGTGGGGGAACGGGCAACGTTCTTTGCCAGCGAATCCTCGAAGGGAAAAGACATCCCGACCGGCGAGTACGACATCGTTCTCTCCCCCCTTGCCTACGCTGACCTGCTCGGGAACACGTATATCCCGGCTCTTAACGGCCGGAGTGTCCATGCCGGCCGCTCGCGGTTTGCCAGTTCCCTTGGCCAGCCGGTTGCGTGCGAGGGCATCTCGATGTATGACGATCCGCTCCTGCCGGGCGCAAACGGGAGCACCCGCTGGGATGCCGAGGGAACGCCGACCCGGAGGATCGATTTCATTGAGAACGGCATCCTCCGGGCCTTTGCCTATGACCTCAAGACCGCGTACCGGTACGGCAAACAGAGCACCGGCAGCGCATCGCGGGGCGGGTATGGCGGCCTGCCGGGTATCGGCCACCATAATTTTGTCATTGACGGCAGGCGCAGCACTCTTGACGATGAACGGGTCCTGTACATCAACAACATTGTGGGGGCCCACACCGCCAACCCGATGAGCGGGGAGTTCTCCGTAGAACTCTCGAATGCGTTCTTCATGGAAGGCGGCCAGTTCCAGGAGCCGGTCCGGTCTGCCATGCTGTCGGGGAATGCGTTCGATCTTCACCACACGATAGCCGGTCTCGGGAACGACACCCGGACGGTCGGGTCGCTCATCCTCCCGTCCGTAAAGATAAAGAGCCAGCGTGTCATTGGTAAATAGAGAATCATGACCGACGTTCTGGTTGCAATCATCCTTGTCGTGGCAATCATTGCGATTGTCTGGTACCTGCTCAAGCAGGTGACCGCACTTGTCGTCAATGCCGTCCTTGGCATTGTCGCCCTCTTTATCATCAACTTCCTGCACGTGATGCAGTGGATGGGAAAGCCGGACCTTGGCTGGGACCTCGCAACGGTGCTGGTCTGCCTGATCGGGGGCCTGCCGGGCGTTGTGATCCTGATGCTGCTCAGCATCCTCGGGATCCAGATCTGATCTTTTTTGTGCCAATGTGTGTGTTTTCCGTAACAATCACAACTTGATTGATTTTTGAAAACCGGATCGTGATTGATCCTGATTGGGTTTTTGATCGGGATCGCAGTTGCGCTTGAAAAATTACAATCAAAAGTCGATTGAAAATTTTTGAGCAGGATCTGATTTTTCCGGAACAATCACACCTTGCTTGTGAAAAGTTAAGCTGATCTGCAATGGATTCGATCTGGCAGTTACGACGGCGCCCCCAGATAATCTACCGGTTTTCAATCAAGGTCTGCTTGAAAAATTTTAAACAGGATCTGATTTTTCCGGAGAAATCACAACTCGATTGATTTTTGAAATTCGCATCGTGATTGATCCGGATCAGGTTTTTGATCGGGATCGTGATCGCGATTGAAATTTGAAAACCGGAAGTTGATTGAAAAACAAAATCCGGATCATGATTGAATGCATCAAGCAGGGATCTGGTATTTGCCTTATCAGGAACTGGGGTGCACCAATTTCGATATTATAATCAGCCTTTAAAAGGATCGTACAATAATTACTCCTAATATCGTCAGACACCGCCCCCGGAACCCTGCACCATGACACCTGAAGAGAAGGCCCGGAAGAAAATTGACGCGCTGCTTGAGCTGGCCGGCTGGAAAGTCCAGGACATAAGGGACTATGATCCTCATGCATCGCTCGGAGTTGCCATCCGGGAATTCCCGCTCAGCTGTGGGGAAGCTGATTACGCCCTCTTTGTTGACCGGATAGGAGTGGGGGTTATTGAGGCAAAACCCGAGGGAACGACCCTTGGGGGTGTTGACAGCCAGTCCGGGAAGTATGCGGAGTCGTTCCCGGAGAACTACCCCCACGTCCACCTGCCCCTCCCGTTTGTCTATGAGAGCACCGGCACCGAGACCCTGTTCCGTGACCTCCGGGATCCCACGCCACGGTCCCGGAACGTTTTCTCCTTCCACCGGCCGGAAACCCTGCATGAGTGGATCCACCAGCAGGACACCCTCCGGGCACGGCTCCGGCAGATGCCGCCCCTTCTCTCTACCAACCTGCGGGAATGCCAGAATGAAGCCATCACGAACCTGGAGCGGTCTTTTGCTGACGCCCATCCCCGCGCCCTTGTCCAGATGGCAACCGGTTCCGGCAAGACCTTCACAGCGGTGAGTTTCATCTACCGGCTGATCCGGTACGGCGGGGCAAAGCGGGTGCTCTTCTTAGTTGACCGAAATAATCTCGGGCGGCAGACCAAGCGGGAGTTCGAGCAGTACATTACTCCGGACGATGGCAGGAAGTTCACCGAGATCTATAATGTCCAGCACCTGACCACGAACAAGATCGACCCGGTCAACAAGGTCACGATCACAACCATCCAGCGCCTCTTCTCGATGCTGAAAGGCGAGGCCGAGTATGACGAGGCGAACGAGGAAGAGTCCCTGTACGACCACGGGCCGGCAGATGCCCAGCCGCGGACGGTGACTTACAATCCCGCAATCCCGATTGAGACCTTCGACTTCATCGTGACTGACGAGTGCCACCGCTCGATCTATCACCTCTGGCGGCAGGTGCTGGAGTACTTCGACGGGTTCCTGATCGGGCTCACGGCAACGCCGTCCAAGCAGACGCTCGGGTTCTTCCGGAACAACCTTGTGATGGAATACCTCCACGAGCGAGCAGTAGCCGATGGCGTGAATGTAGGATATGACGTGTTCCGGATCCGGACCGCGATCACGGAGAACGGGAGTGTTGTGGAGCGGGGATTCTATGTGGATACCCGGGACAAGAATACCCGTGAGCAGCGGTGGGAGCAACTGGACGATGATTTCCAGTACTCTGCCGGGCAGCTGGACCGGAGCGTTGTTGCTCCCGACCAGATCCGGACCGTTCTCAAGGCCTTCCGGGATTCCCTGCCCATCATCTTCCCCAACCGCACCTGGGTCCCCAAGACGCTCATCTTTGCCAAGGATGATTCCCATGCGGAGGATATCACGCATATCTGCCGCGAGGTCTTTGCCGAGGGCAACGACTTCTGTAAGAAGATCACGTACCGGACTACCGGGGAGAAGCCCGAGGACCTGATCCAGAGTTTCCGTAACTCCCCCAGACTGCGTATTGCGGTCTCGGTGGACATGGTCAGCACGGGAACCGACATCCGGCCCCTGGAATGCCTGCTCTTCATGCGGGATGTGAAGTCCAAGGTCTACTTCGAGCAGATGATGGGCCGGGGGACGCGGGTCATCTCACCCACGGAACTCCAGTCCGTGACGCCCGATGTTGCAGCTAAGACGCATTTCGTTGTTGTGGATGCGGTCGGCGTCTGCGAGAGCGTCAAGATCGAGTCCTGCCCGCTGGAGCGGAAACGGGGCATCTCGTTTGAGAAACTGGTCCAGTCCATTGCGTTTGGGGTGCGGGACACCGACTCGATCACGTCTCTTGCCGGCCGGCTCTCGCGCCTAGACCGGGAACTGGTGGAGCCCGACCGGAAAGCGATTATGAACGCTGCCGGCGGCACGTCCCTCCGGCGCATGATCAATGATCTCTTTGATGCAGTCGATCCCGACCGGCAGATTGAGAAAGCAAAGGCGATGTTCGATACGCAGGCTCCGACCCCGGAGCAGGTGAAGACCGCCGGCCAGGATCTTGCAAAAGCCGCTTGCGCTCCGCTCGAAGTCCCGCAGATCCGCAATACCCTCCTTGCCATCCACAAGAAGAACGAGCAGGTCATTGACACGGTGAGCGCCGACACAGTCCTTGAAGCCGGCTGGGATGCACAGGCAGCGCTCAAGTCCCGGACGGTTGTCGATACCTTCCGGAAGTTCATCGAGGAGAACAAGGACGAACTCGCCGCCCTCCAGATCATCTACAGCCGGCCGTACGGCCACCGGCATTTCACCTACGAGCAGATCCGGCAGCTCGCTGACGCCATCCACAAGCCGCCCTACAACCTCACCACCGAGCAGGTATGGCGTGCCTACGAGCAGCTGGAGAAGACCAAGGTCCGGGGCGCCGGCCCGCAGAAACTCTTAACGGACATCATCGCCCTCATCCGCTTTGCCATCGCAGAAACCCCGGTCCTGGAGCCCTTTACCTCGTCAGTGAGCCGCGCCTTTGATCTCTGGCTGGATAACCAGCAGAAGCAGGGCAGGCAGTTCACGGCCGAGCAGATCAGGTGGCTGGAGATGATCCGGGACCACATCGCTGGGAGTGCTGAGATTGCGATGGAGGACTTCGATGCCATCCCGTTCAACCAGTGGGGCGGGAGGATCAAGGCCTATAGTCTCTTTGGGAATGAACTCCCAATGATACTCAATCAGCTGAATGAGGCGCTGACCTGATAGGTATGCATCCAGAACGTGCATTACCGGGAAAAAAGGATCTACTTTCACCCTGTGCACGGCGCAGCCTTATGGCCTTCCTCATCCAGAATCAGGAGAAATGGATATGATAACGAAGAACGAACGGGCACTCCTCTTCCTGCTGTCGCAGACCGGGAGCCTCAAGCGGATGCAGTTTGTCAAACTGATGTTCCTAGCATCCAAAGAGCGGAGCCTGTACGACTTTGTCCCCTACCAGTTCGGGCCGTTCTCATTCCAGTTATACCAGGACATGCGCCACCTTGAGAGGGAGGGCTACCTCACCCAGACCGAGGATGAGGTGCACTTTGTTGATCGGATCTTTCCCAGACCCGATCCCTGGATCCAGGGGGGGATTTCTTCTGTCGTAAATCAGTACGCACAATACCCGGAGAAAGACCTTGTCAAATACGTGTATGAACAATATCCCGAGATGACGATATTCTCGAAAATCAAGAAACTTACAACCTACTACCGGAACGAGTCCGGGATTACCACAATCGGGTATGAAGGCCGGAATATCGATAAATTCCTGATGATCCTTGTCGAAAACAAGGTGGGAAAACTCATCGATATACGGAAAAATCCGTTCAGCATGAAATACGGGTACTCCAAGAGCCAGCTTGCCGGTGCACTGGAGAAGCTGGGAATATCCTACCTCCACCTGCCCGAGCTTGGTATTGAGAGCGACCAGCGGCAGAACCTTACATCCAAGGGATTTGCCGATTTGTTCCGTCGTTATGCAATAGAACTTGGCACCAAGGAAGACCTGCTGGATACCATCAAATCGCTGGCACAGAAAGAGAAAGTTGCTCTCATGTGCTTTGAGGCAGAGGAGAAAGATTGCCACCGGGGTGTCATTGCGAGGCGGTTCCGCGAAGAGGGACTGGACGTGATTGCGCTGTGACGTGGGAGAAGAAGCGGGTCCTGGTCACGGTGAAGACCTATCCGGAGAAGAGCAGGAAACATAAGACCGTTGTCTGTACTGCCGGTATTACAGAGGAGGGTGAATGGATTCGCCTCTATCCGATCAAGGTAGATACGTACACTGGTCGCAGCAAGATTCGGAAATATGATTGGATCGAGGTTGAATGCAAGAAAGCAACCGATGAGCGACTCAAACGAAAAGAAAGTTACAAAGTACGCGAGGGATCAATTCGCCTCCTGGGGCAGACCTTAGCTTCTGGAAACGGGAAAACACCGTGGGTGGAGAGAAATAAAATCCTGCTCCCTCATGTTGCGCCATCCCTTGAATATCTGAAAGAAAAATTCAGCGAGGACCGGACATCATTAGGTCTGATTAAACCTAAAACAATTCTTGAGTTCTACAAAAAGCGACCCCTAACTCCCCCGGCGCAATCACAACAATATCAAAAAACCCTTTTTGATGATCAACTATTCTCCGTTCTGGATGCGATTCCAAAAATTTTTTCTTATAAATTCAAATGCGAGGGCTGCAACGGCAATTATCATAACATTTTATGCGAAGACTGGGAGCTGTATGCATTGTACCAGAACGAGGGGCAACGGTATCGCGATGATATGGACGCCCTTTGGCAGAAAATTCATGAAAAATTCTATCAGTTCATGATTGAGCGGGATCTTTACTTCTATATGGGGACACATTCCCTCCATCCCACGTGGTTGATTATTGGTCTTTATTATCCTCCAAAAAACATAATCATACCAACAACGCCGAATGAATCACTTGCCCGTTGGATAAACTAATCAGGATCTCCCATAATGATAGATGGCAATAATTTACCATTAATACCTCAATCATGGCAATGGACAAAATTTTCAAATATCTTTGATATAGGGCAAGGGGGCACACCAAAGACTTCTGAAAAAGATTATTGGAGCGGAACAATCCCATGGCTTCGATCAGGAGAAATTCGCTTTAACCGGATTAAAGAGTCAAAAGAGTCGATTAGTGAATTAGGTTTACAAAATAGTCCTGCACGATTGCTCCCAAAAGGGACTGTGATGCTAGCGATGACCGGGCAAGGACTTACCAGAGGCAGAGCAGCAATTTTGGATATTGAAGCTTCTGGAAATCAATCCTGTGCTCATATGATACCTTCAAAAAACACCGTTATTAGTGAATATTTGTTTTACTTTCTTTGGGCTGAATATTGGACTGTCAGACGATTCGACAAAGGATCAAATCAACCCGGTTTGAATACTGCAATAATCAAAGAATTCACGTTACCACTCCCCCCACACCCTGAACAACACCGCATCATCGCCAAGATCGAGGAACTCTTCACCCAGCTCGACGCCGGCGTTGCCTCCCTGAAGAAGGCGCAGGCACAACTCAGACGCTACCGGCAGGCAGTCCTGAAAGCGGCATTCGAGGGCAGGCTCACGCAGGAGTGGCGGGAGGAGCACAAGGGGGAGATTGAGCCAGCAAACCTTCGAATATTTGGAATAGAACAAACATCCCTCAAAGAAAGGAAACAAACCAAATCTGTTCTGCTCGAACCAATTGATGAAAAGGATAAGGAAAATTTACCTGAATCTTGGGAAATTTCAAGGATTGGAAAGGTTGTAAGGATTATTGATTATCGAGGTCGCACTCCACCATATTGCGAAACTGGGATTCCTCATTTAAGATCCCAGAACATTAAAAATGGAAAAATAGTGTGGCAAAACCTCGCTTTTGTTTCCGATGAGACTTATAATCAATATATGACACGAGGTCTTCCTCTCAAGGGAGACATTTTAATGACAACTGAAGCTCCTTTGGGTGAAGTGGCTCTTGCACCCGAACAAAAATTTTCCATTGCTCAAAGAATTATCCTTTTAAGGCCATTTGAAAATTTTTTATCTCCTAAATTTCTTATGTACCAGATTAAATCTGATTTTTTCCAGAATCAACTTAATCGGAAAGGAACAGGAACAACAGTGACTGGGGTGTCGTCACGGAACTTTCAACCGATACTGGTTAAGATTCCATCATTAGTAGAACAAAATCAGATTGTTGATGAAATCGAACGTTGTTTCTCAATTGTTGATGAAGCCGACAAAACCATCACCACCAGCCTCCGCCAATCCGAATCCCTCCGCCAGAGCATCCTGAAACGTGCCTTCGAGGGAAAACTCGTCCCGCAGGACCCTGCCGATGAGCCGGCATCTGTCCTGCTGGAACGGATAAAAGCCGAGAAAGCCCGCCAGCAGACAACAACAAAGACACCTAAGACCCCTAAGAGGAAGACCAAGCATGCCCCCTGAATCCTCCGCTATCGTCCAGAAACTCTGGAACTACTGCAACGTGCTCCGCGATGACGGCGTGAGCTATGGCGACTACGTGGAACAGCTCACCTATCTTGTCTTCCTCAAGATGGCCGATGAACTGACCAAGCCGCCGTATAACAACAAATCCGCCATCCCTGCGGCATACAACTGGCAGAGCATCGCCGGAAAGGACGGGATCGAGCTCGAAGCCCATTACCGCAGCGTGCTGGAGAACCTCGGAAAGGAGAAGGGCATCATCGGGGTTATCTTCCGCAAGTCCCAGAACAAGATCCAGGACCCGGCCAAGCTGAAGCGGCTCGTGATGCTGATCGATGGCGAGACCTGGCTCGGGCTGGATATCGATGTGAAAGGCGAGATCTACGAGGGGCTCCTCCAGAAGAACGCAGAGGATGTGAAGAGCGGGGCCGGGCAGTACTTCACGCCCCGGCCGCTAATCAAGGCTATTGTGGAGGTCATGAAGCCACAGGCGGGTAAGACAATCTTCGATCCGGCCTGCGGGACCGGTGGGTTCCTGCTCGTTGCCCATGATTACATCTCGGCCCATAACCCCAACCTCAACAAGGAGGAGAAGAAGTTCCTCAAGGAAAAGACCGTGCATGGCAAGGACATCGTGGACAGCGTTGCCCGGCTCTGCGCCATGAACCTGTACCTGCACGGGATCGCGGGGGACGAGAGCCCGATCGATGTCGGGGATGCGCTGGTCTCGGAGCCGTCCGATCATTATGACATGGTCCTGACCAACCCGCCATTCGGGAAGAAGAGCAGCGTCACAGTGACCAATGGGGACGGGGAGACGAACAAGGAGAAACTGACGTACTCACGCAATGACTTCTGGGCCTCATCCACCTCCAACAAGCAGCTGAACTTCGTCCAGCACGTCTGGTCGCTTCTTAAGATCCCGGGCAGCGCCGCAATCGTTGTTCCGGACAACGTGCTCTTCGAAGGCGGGGCCGGGGAAGTGATCCGCAGGAACCTCCTCCAGGCCTGCAATGTCCATACCCTCCTCCGGCTCCCGACCGGCGTCTTCTATGCGCAGGGCGTCAAGGCAAACGTGCTCTTCTTCGACAAGAAACCGGCTGCAAAAGAGCCGTGGACGCAGACACTCTGGATCTATGATCTCCGGACGAACATGCACTTCACGCTCAAGACCAACCCGCTGAAGTACGAGGACCTTCAGGACTTCATCCAGTGTTACAACGCGGGGAACCTGCTGAAGCGCAAAGAGACCGAGCGGTTCCATTCATTCTCCTACGACAAGCTGATGGAGCGGGACAAGGTCAATCTCGATATCTTCTGGCTCCGGGATGAGAGCCTTGAGGACTCGGATAACCTGCCGGACCCGGATGTTATTGCTTTGGAGATCGCGGAGAACCTTCAGGATGCACTGGAGCAGTTCAGCGGGATTGTGGGGAGTTTGAAGGAGTAGTTCGTAAAAGTGAACATTGGAAGTGAGACTGGACGCAGGTAGAGGGTTATTCAGCCCTGTCAATCCCGACCTGACTCTCAATCGGCATTACAACCGGCACGTCCATCCCATTGTCATGGAATACATGTTCAATTGAACGAATCTCCTCATTCAATCCATCAATAATTGATTTGGTTTTTATAGCATCATTGATGAAAATCTCGATAGCGGGTTTATTGAATCCCAGATAACTTATGCTCATGTGACCTTCCCAGAATTCGATTGCTTTGGTATCGGGGATCCTCTTTTTATTCTCATCCTCTTTTGTCAGGTCACCACGGATCTCAGCAAAAACATGAGGGGGGCATTTGTATTTGGTAATCTCGCAGGCATCCATAAGACGGAAGATTGCTGCAAGCAACCGTGCACGCGCTGGCCCGACTTTTTCAGGAATCTCATCGATACCATACGGACAGTGGCTCTTTGAATGACTCTCAATGACGTAACGTAGGACCCTGAGAAGATTGCTGTCAATAGTATCAAGATAATTGCAGGTATCGTGATCGCGCAGAAGAATATCGATAGAATACATATTATGATCATCCCGGTCCCTGATGCAGCCAATATCATGAAGCCAGGCAGCGGCATAAAGAACGAACCGTTCGTTTTCCGTTAGAGGGACCGTCCAGTTATCAGTGAAATTGTTGATCATCTGGATAATCCTGACAGAATGATCAATCCCATGAGAGGGAAAATTTCGGATCTGCCTGGATACAAAACGGAGGAATCCCTCTGAATACATTGAGATATGATAAAGAGCCGCCTCCTGCAGATCGGTTATTCCTATGTAATTATAGTTCGGGAAAATAGATGG
>JAAZNH010000075.1 GCA_012798365.1 Methanomicrobiales archaeon
CGTGTCATTGACAATGACTGCCATTTCCCTTCCGTACAGGATAGTCCTGCCGGATGCAGCTGCCTTCTTGTACACATCCTGGTTTGATGTAATGATGGGATTGCCCGCTTCATCATACAGGGTATAGTCTACTACCACGGTCTGGCCGGGTTTTGCAACGGAAAACATCGAGAGCCAGCCAAAGCCCATGCCGGAGACAACCATCAGGACGACAAAAAGGACACAGGCTGTGACAACGACAACTTTTTTCCACCGGGCGACTTGCTCTTCTTTTCTCTTCTTCTCACCCATTTTTTCTATTCCTCCTTATTACATCGGAATCAGGGTGACATAAACTATTCCGATGCTTTCCCGCAATGTGCAAATATTTATTAATCTCTGGCAGTAACTTATGGTTACCCCAATCACAGAACGGGGGAAAAACGAACGGAGGCATTAGTATGGTATGGAGACGTTATCCCTTCGAACCGATGTGGCGCGAGATGGAGGAGATGCGTGCTGAACTGGACAACCTGTTCCGCCAGGTTTCCGCACAGGATCGGTTCCTCCTTCCCGGGGGCATCAACGACCGTGTGCTCCCGACAATCCGGGGTGAATTCCGGGTTGATGTCAGGGACCATGATGATGAAGTAATTGTTGTTGCGGACCTGCCCGGGGTGGAGAAGGAGGCCGTGTCACTCAACCTCGTCAACCCGCGGGCCCTTGAGATTTCGTGCGAGAAGAATAAGGAGACGGAAGACAAGGCAGAAGGATACTATGTCCGCGAGCGTGTCTATGGCACCATGCGCAGGATTGTTGCTCTTCCTTCTGACGTTACTGACAGTAATGCAAAAGCCAGTTTCAAAAACGGCGTCCTTGAAGTCACCCTGAAAAAGACCAGGGGAACTGCACGGACAACGATAGAAATCGAATGATTTTTACCCGGTTTTCCTTTTTTTTTCAACCGATGTCTTTTAGTGCCACGGGCGGCTAAGCTCTAGTAATGGACAAGAAGCGGGTCAGGGACTACATGACCTATGATGTCATCAGTGTCGATATCGCAGGTACTGCAACTGACGTCCTTGAACGAATACAAAAAACATCCCATGACGGTTTCCCGGTGATGAACGGGGACGTTGTTGTGGGATATGTTGCCGCACGGGACCTTCTCTTCACAAGGCCGGATACACCGGTAAAAGAAGTCATGTCAAGCCGGCTCATCGTTGCCGACCCGGACATGGACATCAATGATGCAGCACGGGTGATCTTCCGATCAGGAATCCAGAAACTCCCGGTTGTTGACGAAAAGAACCACCTGCTTGGCATCATCTCCAACTCGGATGTCATCCGTTCACAAATCGAGCATGTCTCACCGGAGAAGGTCTTTAATTTCATCAACACGCTCAAGAAGCTCTATGACGTGGAGCCCTCCCTGAACCGGGGGATCGTCCCGGTCAAGGACCTCCTCCCCACCCAGTCCAAGATTTACGAAGATGAACTGGAGGGGCGGATGTACGAGATTAAAAAAGGGCTTGCCGAACCGATTATTATCGTGCGGAGGCCGGGGAGGATCATTCTTGTCGACGGTCATCACCGGGCCGTTGCCGCAAAACGCATGGGCATAACCTCACTCGATGCCTACATCATCGACATCAAGGAGGATATCGAACTCGGCATGGAGCGGACTGCGCATACCATGAACCTGAAGAACCTTGATGATATCCAGATCCTTGATTACGCCCGCCACCCACTTGTGGCTATCACCAACCGGATTGTCAAGAGGGACTGATCTTTTTTTTAATCCCCACCCGGGTTTCCTTCCGTTGAGGGAATTCTGGCAGAAACAACCGGGACAAACCGGAAAATCACCAGCAGCGACCGGGGAGCGGGTTAAAACAGGGGTGAAGAGTGGATTTACGATCCTTCACAGCGGAGGTCGAACTTGTCATTGAGGACATGTTCCTTGACAACCGTGCCATCCGTCACAACGACCTCGGGCCAGAGCCGGGTTTTTGAGTGAACGACAACCCTGTCGCGGAGCACCACGCGCGGGCCGATAACGGTATCGTTCTCGATACTGCAGTGTTCCCCGATATGCGTGTCATTGTCCATGATACTGCCGGAGATTGTGGTGTTGGCACCGACAATAACCCGGTTATACAGGGATGATGAGAAGACCTTGACATTATTGCGGATAATGCATTTTTCCCCGATACTGGTATAGGGGCCGATAAGGACATTGTCCCCAATGGTAGTTCCCGGGCCGATGGCGACCGGTCCGATGACCTTGGTATTCTTGCCAAGCGTGATTGATCCACCCAGCTGGACCGGCCCGTGCACCTGCGCACCATGGACCGCGAGATCGCCGGTGATGTCCGTGAAGTGGAGGTCCTGGAGCTTCCACCGCTCGGCCTGGCGCAGCATATGCGGGTTACCGACATCCGTCCAGTTCCCGCGTGCAAGCCAGCCCTTGAGAGTATGACCCTCGTCCAGTAGTTTGGGGAAGAGATCCCGGGCAAAATCATATTTGGTATCGGACGGGATATGGTCAAAGATCTCCGGTTTGCAGACGTACATACCAGGGCTTGCAAGATTCGAGAAGATCTCGCCCGGGGCAGGCTTCTCCTTGAACCTCTGTATGGAATACCCGACATCAATCTCGGCAATACCATACTCGCCGGGGTCATCAATGGAAATCAGTCCAATTGTCGTGGTCGCCTTCTCCTTTGTATGGAAGCGGTAAAATTCCAGGACGTTTAAATCAGTGACATGATCCCCGCCAACAACCAGAAAATCCTGTCCATCGAGATGTTTCTGGGCGTTTTTCACACTGCCGGCGGTGCCCAGTTTTGTTTTCTCATGGACATATGTGATCTCTGCCCCGAACAGGGAGCCATCACCTAAGGATTCCTCAATGGTAGTGCCCAGGTAGCCAAGAGTGAGGACGATCTCACGGAACCCCATATTTGCCAGGTGTGCAACAAGATGCTGGATGGAGGGGCGGTTCACAATCGGGATACAGGGTTTGGGCCGTTCAAATGTGAGAGGGCGGAGCCGGGTCCCTTCCCCTCCGCACATAATACACACCTTCATACCAGCAGTTTCGTGCTGAACGGTTTTAAGGATACTGCTGGCCGGGACGATGCCGCAGCGGTATATTTACCATAAC
>JAAZNH010000076.1 GCA_012798365.1 Methanomicrobiales archaeon
CCTTCAGGACAGCAGTATCCTCCACTCGTGCTGTAGATGTAATACCCGGCCTCGCACGAAGGACCGGAGACATACGTGTAATCCGTGGTCGTGCTACCCGTGCTTCCGCTGTTTGTTTCGTAATCATCAGGACAGTTGTAAACACAGTGCGAAGGCCCGACTGGCGGGGCACCAATCTCATACGCTATGGCTGGAGAGACTGCAAGAAGAATCAGAAGAATAATTCCGGAAATCCAGAGAAACGACAGTGATCCAGAGCCGGGAGCATACGGTCGCATACTTCCCCCCCAATCGATACTGCGTGATAATGCCCGTTCCGGGCAATAAATATATGGGCGGAATAATGATCCCGGGTATCAGGGATGGGGACAGACAGAACCGGGTGTTAAAACCGGAAAATGAATAGAGGGGGGGGGCGGATCAGCGGATTGCCCCGGAGTCAACCGTCCAGCGGATGTGATAGTCCGGGACCGTTGAGATTGGGACATCATCCGAGGGGTTTTCCATGAAATAGACGTCCAGCGTGCCACCCTTTGCAAGAGCCTCGACGTCACGGTCGGACCGGACATTCACGTAGTCGCGGGCGGCTTCGTACACATTCGGCGGGATCCAGCCGGACCGTGCACCACTGCCCCCGTGGGAGATCCCGATTCCCCCATAGGTCTTGCCATTCGCATCAGTCAGTTTGCAGAACCACGTCATCCGCAGTGCCTGCGTCCCCTTGTTCCGGACTGCAATATAGATCGTCAGCTCCTGGTTGCCGTCCGCCTCGACCTGCCCGAGCTCGAAACTGTCGATCCATGCCTCAAAGGAACCGTTCCGGGTTGTCACGGTTGCATGCCCGCTCATGGGAAGCGGTGTCTTCTGTGACAGGGAATCCACGGACGTTGGGAGGGAAGGCCCGGATGATGCGGGCCCGGTGACCGGGGATGTGGTGGTGCAGCCTGCCGAACATACGAGGCAAAGAAGGATGATGATACCTGCAATGGATTTCATGGGATGAACTCCGGTTCAATTGTGATGTACTCATTGTCGTTTCGGAGAAAAAAGCGTAACGGGAAGCACAACACAATCCCCCGTGCACCCGTGAGCGAGTCTGACCCACAAAACCGGCAAATCTTTAACGTGTTCCATCGCCACCCATGATCCATGCGCACGGTGTTTTTCCCGGCAGCCTGCATTTTTCTTGCCGCCAGCCTGGCCTTCTGTTCCGGCTGTACCGCCCCGGATCCCATGGCCGGAGGTTCTCAAGGCGCATCGTTGCCCGTGACGGCATCCCCGGTCCAGGTAACTCCGGCGGAAATCTCCACAACCCTGCAGGCAGCACCATCTCCGGAATCCGTGACGGCACAACCCGGTCGGGAAATCACCGTGCAGCCATCAGTGGAGCCGGTCGCTGCCGTGACAACACTCCCCGTTTCACCCACACCGGTCCCTTCCCCGACCTGGATCCAGAAATCGCCGGTTGCAGATTCCATCGATGACCCGCAGATCGTCGGATTTACGTACAAAAAGGAAGCGCTTCCGTTTGAGATCCCCAACTGCGGGATGCTTGACGCGTTCCCGGCCGTTGCCGGGGAACCTGCATACGGGATTCTCCAGCCGGAAGTCCGGCTCATCCTTGTCGATCCTGGTGAAGTCTCCGCGTTCCTGCGGGCAAACGCCGGGGAACACCGCGATGATCCCAACCCGGCCTACTGGGTTGATGCAAGCCTCATCGGCGGGGCGGCCTGTTCCGGCACAATTGCCAGCCCGACCTGGAATTTCGCCCGTTTCAACGGCACACTGGTCCCCCGGAACGCAAAGCCGGCGGTCTATGATATCGGCATCAATGTCCGGTCCCATGGCAGGATCATCACCCAGCTGCGGATCACCGAGAAACTCGAACTGGATCACCCGGTCGAGATAACCCGCTACATCCCGATCATGACACGGGAGGCCGAAGCGTTCGATACAATGGATCTCGTGTTTGCGAAACGGGCCTGAGGGAAATCACGCCGGCATCACAACCCGTCCCTGAAGGCAGCAGGCAGGACACCTGCGGGGACTTCAGATCGCAATATCTTTCGCTGTTGTCCATGCAAACGTACTGCAACATGGGTGCAGGGCAGGATGATCATATGACACCGGATACTCCGCATGACGATAAACCGGATCCGGAAGGGGGAACCGCGGGTACAGAATCCCGGGACGATTATCTGCGCAGGCCGGATGATATCCTCATCACAATGCCGGAGCGGATGAGTTTCTGGTCCCACTACCTGATGGCAGGCGTCCCGGTCGTTCTTGTGATCCTCTGCATCGGGGTGCGGATCGTTCTTGAGAATCTTTTCCATGTCAGCACTGCGTCACTCTATTCCGCCATTCCCTCATCGCTCTCCCCCTACACGTCGGGATTCACGAGCCAGTATACCGCATCACTTGCCGGCGCCACGAGCATCGCAATCCTGCTGATAGCGCCGGTAGGCATCTTTCTCTTCGTTATCATCGCAGGCTGGGCGCTGCGGCAGACCGAGATGTGGGTGAGCACATTTCTCTGTATCGGCGTAAGCGTTCCTGCCGCACTTCTCATGACTGCTGCCACCGGCTATCCTCCATCATCCACAGATTATTTGATCCGGCTCCTGCAGTGGACCGCGTTTTTTGTCCAGCCGTTCTCGGTTATCGCGGCAGTGGCGGTCCTTGTCGGAACGGAAAAATACCGGCAGTCGATCCGTTACCGGATCACCCCGTCAGGTACCTGGATCCAGGGCGGACTCTTCGGGTTGCAGGAGCACATGATCCCGCATAACCAGGTGGGCCGCATCGTCCTTGAACAGGACTATTTCGGCGCCCGGAGCAATTACGGGACACTGATCCCGGTCAGCACAACCCGCTGGGGAACCGAGACCTCGCTTCGTGCTCTCGGGGCTGCCGGGCAGAGAGACAATGCCGGCCTTGGTATCGGGTATGCACGGGGCCGCGAGGAAGGATCACGCGACCCGCTCGACTGCCTGTACGGGATTTCCGGACCCAGGAATGTGCAAAAGATCCTCTCGGGCCTGATCTGCCGGCAGGACGAACAGCAGGATCAGCAGGTCGCGTACCTGAAAAAAATCTACGAATTGTCGGTTGCCGGTGCGGGAAATGCGGCCAGTATGCCGGGGGTCCCCACTACTCCGGAACAACCGGTTGTCACCCGGATTACATCTCTGGATGAATTGGAAAACAAGCCGGTGGCCGGATACCGGCCTGCCGGAAGTATTCCCCCTCAGCCCGCCTGCATAGTCACCAGGATCACGGATATCGGGACATGCGATGCACCAGCCGGGGAGCGGGCCATCACCCGCGAGATCCCGCCGCTTCCCGGCAATGCAAACAAACCGGCTCAATCGCCTGCACCGCAGGAATCCCCGCTGGACCAGATAAAAAAGCTTGCCGGACTCCGCGATGCCAGCATCATCACGGAAGAAGAGTTTGCCGAGAAGAAAGCGGACCTGCTCAGACGAGTGTAGGATTACTTTTCCGGCTGATCCGCAGGTTCCGGATCCTCATCATCCTTTTTCGGGGGAACCGGCGGTTCTTCTGCAAGAAGACCATAGACCATCACCGCGGCCGGGAAGAGGAGGGTTGCGTACAGGAGCGGGGGCTGGAATTTGACGAGTGCAAAGAGCCCGATGGCGAGGGCAAATGCAATGAAAGCCATGCGCATACAGATACATTTCGGCCAAGCCATTATCAGCATTTGCTGCAGGACAAACGCACAGAGAGATTGAAACACGGGGCCAGGGATGGCGAAGAGAAGGGGAAGGTGAACGAGAAAAAAAGAGCCGGAAGAATATCCCGCTGCAACCGTCTTGTTATCACGACGTTCCGAGCCGCTCTTTCAGAAGTGTAATGAGGTCGCCCAGCTCCTGACACTGGCGCACCGCATCTGCACTGATCAGGACCGAGAGCTCAGTGCCCCGCTTCACCAGAACCGCCGGGTAAGCAATCGACCGGGACCCGAACTCGCGGCTGAACTGGTCGCGGTCAAGACACCGCGACGTGATCCCGAGATCTTTTATGAACCGTTTCCACTCCTTTTTCATGCCCACCGGGCTGTGGGTGATTGCGCTGAGCGGGCAGGCAGTCTTCCCGGTGGAACGACCCGTGGAGTAGTCATGGAGTGATTCAAGCACCCCGCTGTCCAGGTTATACACAAACAGGAGCGTTATGGAATCCGGCATATATGATGCGTCTCGCCGTTCGTGGTATTAATACGTTGGGATACTACCAGACAGCGAAAAGGATGATACGGAGTGTGTGATCGGGAAGACCGGTTTATATCGTAAAATCGATTTCGTATGAACCGGTTGCAAAGACGAAAAGCCAATAGAAGATCCAGTCCGGCCCTTACCCGGAATCCTCTTCGGTCGGAGGCCAGTTCAGCCGCAGCCGGACATTCCTGCCGGTCATCTCCAGAAGACCCTCCTCGATCATCCGGGCCATGGCCTGGCGGTGCATGGCCGTGGTCTCCTGGACTGCAATCGCATCGTCACGGATCGCCGTCTCGCTCCGTACGAGCGTTTCAAGTTCCCTCATCTCGCCACGGAGCTCGTTTTTCTTCCCTTCGACATCGATATTCTCCATCGCGGATGCAGAACGGTCATACTTCTCGCACGCTGCCCGGTAATCCTTGCACACGTTCCGCATGCCGTTGTTGAAAGCCCCGGCATCCATGAAGAGGTACTGCTCCATCTCGTCTTCAACGGCAATCTCTCCGGATTCCACCATCTCCAGGAGAACCGGGTAGCCGTTGATAAGAGCCGATAACAGTTCATCGCCATCCGGCACATCGCCGGTCTCCAGGATGCCGACCAGCCGGCCAAGGACGCGTTCCGCTTCATGGTCAGCACTTTTCTGTGCCGCATTCCACGCACGACGGGTCAGGCCGGCGAGGATGAGCGCCAGCTTGTCGTAGATGGTCCGGAGCCGGGCCCGCTCATTTTTCAGCTTCACGAGATCGAGATAGGCCTGTGCAGCATACGCCTTCGGGTCGGATTCCAGCGTTGCCAGCGTTGCTTCAGCGATCGCGAGCTGCTCCTGGTGCGTGTGGAGGTTGGCGGAAGCCCGCGTCTCGGTTGCCATCGAGATCCGCGTCTCGGCATCGATCCGCTGGATCGCGGCAAAGAGCTGCCGGATCTTAGCTATCCTCCCGTTCAGGAGCCGGAACTCCGTCACAGCCGGGGCAAGGATGCCCACTTCCTTGCGGATCCCGTCCCTTCCCGTGTGGAGCGCCAGCACCAGGTCAGAATATACCGGCAGCAGGAGGTGCGAGTATTCCACAAAACAGGAATCGCACCGCTGGCAGAACTTCCATGCATGGTCATAGAAGGCATCGAAATTCTCGATAGTGGGATGGGCAAGGAGCCCGTCCGCGGGATCGAATGTTGTGAGCACTTCCTGCAGCACCGCTTTTGTCCCCGGATGGACGTCCGGGGGGATCTCCTGTTCCTGCAGGGGGACGATATGGCCGCGGATGTCGTCGTACAGGGCGAGGATCTCACGGACGGGCTGCCTTGAGAACCTGCGGAATTCCGAGCCGGAGATCTCTTCCTGGTCATGGAGCCACTGGGGCAGCTCTGAATAGCCCATCACGAGCGGGAGATCCTCATCAAGGTGGGTTTTCATCGTATGCGTGAACATGGCCGGCCTCGGGATGACAAGGGCATTCGGGAGATTTTTTGGAAGTGCCTGAAAGGGACCTGGTTCCCAACGACAGGGTACTAACTGGTGAACCGGGCTGGTTTCCTTACTACCATGGATTATTATACGCACTATAAAATGGTATGGATCGCTGACGATCGGGGCAGGTTTCCGCATGCCTGCAGGATTTGCAGCACGGAATGGAAGAATCCGCACTCTTTTATACAGAAAAAATGTGAACGAAAAATGTACGGAAATCCGGGCGGAACCTGATGCGATAAGGATGCTCCCGGCAGGCACCAGCCTACTCCGGCAGGGCAATCCGGTGCGTGCCAAAAATATAGAAGACCTGCAGTTTTGTGCCGGGCCGGAAGTCCGGCCTGACCGAGAAACGCATCCGCATCCGGATTGTTGCCTCAAACGCTTCCTCGTACGGCGGCCGGACCGTGAGCGTGACATCAACAACCGGCTGCCGGTTGACCGAGATGCCGGTGTCGTCAAGCGATTTGATCTCTGCCGGGACCAGCATGCCCTGCCGGCGCACGAGCCGGGCATCGTACCATGCTGCAACCAGCGGGCCGGTGTACGAGAGGAAGAGCAGGACCAAAAAGAGCGTGAGCAGGAAGGGGAAGGCGAGGATAAATCCAAGCGTACTTTCCTCCGGTGTCGCGGGGGAATCGTTGAGGATGAACAGCGCAAGGGCGATCCACATCAAGGCAAAGCAGATCCATGCTGCGACCCGGAGTATACGGTCCCATGCCATGATAAGAGATGGTGGCCGGGGGTTTGTTAAGGTGTCGGGGCCGGATGAAGAAGCCGTAGAGATCAGGCTCATCTTTTTAAAAATCGAGTAAGAGTGTATTTGGCCAGTGGGGTAAGAGGGGGAGTGCCCCTGCGGTCTTTTTCCCGGCATTTTTTCCTGAAGGCAGAATTTTGGATACTATCGATGCAACCTGCACGGTCATCGGTAGTGTGTTGTTATCTGATTCCGCATTGGTTGTGGTTCAACGGTGAGGGTGAGTATGGAGGAATTATTCCCATGAAAAAACAACGATGAGGGCAGTATGGCATGACTTATGCAGAAGGGGTTGGAAGGACATGGACACCTTTCCTGATATTGTTGAAAAACAAAGAGTCATGGTCATTGAATTCGTCGGGGGCCAGGGTGATAATGTCAAGAGCTACCCGGTATTTCCGTATCGTGCTCATCTCTGCATCTTTCGTTGCGAGTGCCCGGGTAAAAATATCCATACCGTAAAAAACATCAGAGATTATCGCGATATCGATATCGCTCCCCGGTTTGAGGGTGCCGGTGCTGGAAGACCCGAAAATAACCAGATCGTTAATCCGGATTCCTTTTTCCTCAAGAGAGTTTTTAAAAAAATTTACCGCTTCGATGACTTTTGCATCAACCATGTGAGAATCTCCTTGGTTTCTTCCAGAATTTTGCGTGTCTGTGCCAGGGTATAATGTTCAAGCATCTTTTCAAAATTGTGGGGATAACGACCGGTAACTCCCAGACGGTTGATGACCAGAAGGGAGTCAATATAATGCTCAGGAAGTTCCAGTTCGAGCAATTCGACAAGTAAGATGAGGCTGTGTGTGTTTTCCGGTATGTCGTTAAACTTCTCAACGTACAGCGCTTTAAGGGCTTTTTCGAGCGAGAGGTGACAGAAGAACAGAACCGGCGGATAGCGTCCTGAACCAAAGAGCGCTTCTGCAGTTTCGAGATCATACCGGGCCTGCCGGAACCACTCAACAGAGTCGGCTGTCATCGTTGTCTGTACGTTTCATCTGCCAGATAAAGAGCATTTCCGTTATGGGGGGATGAACTCTGCGCTGGCAGAATAGTCCAGGTCAGGAAGGGGAAGGCGAGGAAAATCCCGGGGTACTCTCCTCCGGTGTCGCGGGGGAATCGTTGAGGATGAACAGCGCAAGGGCGACCCACATCAGGGCAAAGCAGGCCAGTGCGATGATCCGAAGGGTGCGGTCCCATGCCATGATAAGAGATGGATGCCGGGGGCTTGTTAAACAGGGTGGTGAACTGATCACGTTGATAAGAACGATTGAGAGGAACGGTTTATTCTGTTTTCTCCAGCGGGATCTTCGGCGTTTTGGGGATTTCAGGGTACTGACAAACGGCGCGTATCCCGATTATTCCCGATTCAGTTTTTTATTCCATCCGAACGCGACGAATTCTGGCACAGAAATAATATAAAGAATTATTTTGAAAATTCCTATGGATAACATTTTGTTGTCCCGGGACGAGCCAAACGGGTCCCATGGTCAGGCACACTACCCTCAACCCGTTCCCGCTCGCTCGCAGGCGATTATTCTTCACTGGCTTTCTGAGAATCAGCGTGCTGAGCGAGCGGAGCGTCCCGAAAATTCCAAGGAAGTGAATGACAAGATGACAGTACGAAAGATAAGCGCCGTCCTGCTCATGCTTTTGCTTGCGGCGATGGTGATGGTACCGATGGTGAGTGCGGAAGAAAAAAATGAAAACAATGTCGATTCCAGGACTCTGAAAAATACCGATACGCGAAACGCACACAGCATTCCTCCAAATTACCTTGATTACTCAAAAGCGGCTCAATAGTTACCTGAATCAGATATGATCAATTTTATAATATCCCAAAAAACGTTAAAAGAAATTGATCAGGACAAGGAAATTGCGGTAATCAGTATTCCCGTATTGTATCTGGAAAGAAAGGGAACATTTCTCCAATCCAAAGAGAGAGCCAGTTTTTTTACTGAGGCTGGCATTGATCCTGATGATCCCATTGTCATTTTAAGAATGCCTATAGAGATGTACAAGAGATTTATTAGAGAATCACGTGATGGGAAACTATCACTCCCTGAAGAATATTTCATAAGATATTATAAAACCAGCACGGATCTCAATTCTCATATTAAGACCGAAGGAAATTTCTTACAGTTTTTGCCCAGTGAGAATGATCCTTCGTTAACAAATATATCAAACGATAATTTCCCTAATGATCCGCCGGTGCTATCAACACAGGCAGCGATTCCTTCATTGAATTTCAATGGAGAAAACTACGAACAGATGTTTGAATTCAGACAACATTACTTAAAAACTTCAGCGAACAGCTTTGACTATAGTATCGGACAGATCACACCGAACCGATGGAACCTCAATGGTGCTGGAACGGATAAGTTCGATATTTATCAAGAGAGGGAGTACCGATTCAATTCCAATGAGGCTATTGAAATTGTCGTCAAGTTCCGGGATATGCCTCAAGGAGGAAAAATCGTCCTATTCCCAACATTATTCAGAAATGGTGCCAGTGAACCGATTCCAACATACGAGGGGGATCAATGGGATGGCTATCTGCCAGTAGATGAGAACGATATTCCCCATGCATACGGATATCATGTCCAAACGAGTGGGGGCAAATATTACATCGATATTGAGGACATGAACACACTTTCATGGATAGGCTCCTACCAGGAATCTGCGGCTGGAGGAACAACTACGTTCAATGAATTATGGGGCTCGAGCGAATATCGTCAAAGATCATTACCAACATCAGATTCATTCTCAGCCAGAACAAACCCGGTCATTGATGAGTGGGTTCGAGTGACAAACGGGAACTGGCAGAAACCAAATAGCATATGGTCACTCCAACCAGCGGGATCAACGGTGTCGTATGTTGATGTGATGACGGAATTCGACAGCTCGGGTAATCTGATTACCCGATCATATGCGAAATATCCATAAACATCACCCATTTTTTTAGACTTGTTTGAAAAAGGGTTGAAATGATATAACATAATAATAAATTTATTTATTAAGTTCTGAGTAAGGAAAATGAAAAAACCTGGTGTGACAATGAAATCAATACAAAATATTATAAAAAACGTGATCGTCCCAATTACACTGGCATGTTTCATTCTGAGTACTGGCTGCATAACACCTGAAAATGTGCCATCTGAAATCGATTCACAATTCTTTGAAAATGATGCATCATGTTCAGTTCAGGAATTCAACCTCTCGCTCGTACATAATCAGACACCCGTTCACGTGACCGATGAAGACCTCCAGACTTTTCCGGAATTCAGTCCTTATCTGCATGATGTAAACAATCAACCGAATGCATGGAAAGGGGGTACACGCATGGTGAGAACATTTGCATGTAATGCAAGCAGAACACTTGAGTTTTAACATTATATCGAAAATTCGAGCCAAGACCGAAACAGCCAGTACTGGAATATAACGGTCACTTCTATGATATCGGGTTTGAGTATCTTGATGCTCATTCAACAGCCCGGCCCACGGCGAATGGAAATGTCAGCAAGTCTTGAGTAAAAGAGCCACAATCACGGTCCCTTTGGTGATGACATAGATAACAAAAAAATTCTGGATACGTGGTTTTTCTGCATGCATAACGTATCGGAGCATTTTACGGTTGAACAATACCAGATAGTTGCATGGTATTGCGAGGATCGCGAAACCTGTCGTACGGCAGAGTCTGTTCTTACAGAGTACCTGGAGGGGCAGGGTACACTATCTGTCGGGGAACTCGATTTTCCTGAACAAAGAGGGATTTCACAAGGCATCATCGTGCAAAAAATTCCCGTGCTGCGATTTGAGAGTACAACAACATCCGGATATTTTATGGTGATTGAAAAACCCCTCGGCTCAATGAAAGGAGACAAAATATTTCTGTATTACAATACGCAACGTTCGTCCCTCGGATCCAGTCAGGAATTAATCCTGAAGGAAATGGTTGTTGAGACATTCTCCGAAAGAACGGTGCCTTCTTTTGCGGCTTTCGGATAATGGGGATGCGGGAGTTACCAGTTTTGCAAACGAAGGCCA
>JAAZNH010000077.1 GCA_012798365.1 Methanomicrobiales archaeon
ACGATGATCCACGAAAGCGTGGTGACTGGCCATCGTACAAAGCCCTGAACGGTACGGCAGGAGCTGGCAGCAGCAAATGATGCCAGAAGGCCGTTTCCGATTATCGTGCTGTTCCCCCGGTATACCGGAAATCGCGGGAGGAATATAAGATGAATTTACCGGGGTGATCCCCCGGGCTCCGGCCGGCAGGAGAACTGCAGGATCCAACCGATCCGCGGGGGAAAAACCCGCCATCCAATACGAGAAAGAATCCAGGAGAAATACAGCACATGGAAATAGAAATCATCGCCGTAGGCGGATACGACGAAGTGGGACGGAACATGACGGCCGTCCGCTGCGGGAAGGAGATCGTCATCTTTGATATGGGTCTCCGGCTTGACCAACTGATGATCCACGAGGATGCCGAAGTGGACGAGATGCATTCCCTTGACCTTATCAGGATCAAGGCAATCCCGGACGACACGGTGTTGCAAAAAGTCGAAGGCACGGTCAAGGCAATTGTCTGTTCGCACGGGCACCTCGACCATATTGGGGCAATCCCCAAGCTTGCCCACCGCTACAAGGCCCCCATCATCGCCACCCCGTATGCAACGGAGCTGATCCGGCAGCAGATCTCGGGTGAGAAGAAGTTCGGCGTGGGGAACAAGCTCTTCGCGCTCAGTGCCGGGCAGCGGTACACGCTCTCCCAGAACCTTGTCCTTGAATTTGTACGGACGCAGCACTCGATCATCGATACCGTAACGCCGGTGCTTCACACCCCGCACGGGGCTGTCGTCTATGCCTGCGACTTCAAGTTTGACCGGACCCCGGTCATCGGCCAGCCGCCGGACTTTGCCCGGTTCCGCCAGCTGGGAAAGGAAGGCGTCCTCGCCCTCATCGTTGAGAGCACGTACATCCACCGGTCCGGCCGGTGCCCGAGCGAGCGGGCTGCCCGGGACCTTGTCCGGGATGTCATCACCAGCTACGAGGACGACAAGAACGCGATTGTTGTCTCCACGTTCTCCTCCCACATCTCCCGTGTCAAGACGATTGCGGAATGCGCCCACGAGATCGGCAGGAAACCCATCTTTTTAGGCCGGTCCATGGAGAAGTACGCGGTCACTGCAGAGCAGATGAAGTTCGTCTCGTTCCCCCCGACCGCCAGCGTTTTTGGCAACCGCCGGACGGTGGACCGGATGATGCGCCGGATGATGAAGGAAGGCAAGGACAAGTTCATCCCTATCGTGACCGGCCACCAGGGCGAACCGGGGTCCATCCTCACGCGGGTTGCCCTTGGCGACACGCCCTACCAGCTGACCAAGGGGGACAAGGTCCTCTTCTCGGCCAACATTATCCCGAACCCGATGAACGTGGGCCAGCGCTACGTCATCACCCAGTACCTCAAGAAAGCCGGTGCCCGGGTCTTTGAGGACCTGCATGTCAGCGGCCACGCGTACCGCGAGGACCACTACGAGTTCCTCCAGATGCTCCAGCCCGAGCATATCATCCCCGCCCATGCCGACCTGACGATGACTGCAGGCTATGCGGAATTTGCCGGGGATCTCGGGTACACCGCCAACCAGAACGTGCACCCGATGCAGAATGGCGAGCGGCTCCTGATCCACAAGTAACTTTTTTTACCCCGTGTTGCGAGGTCTCCTAGCACGGGAGGATTGTCGTGCTTCAGGTCGTTGTCACGGCACCCCTGAATAGTGAAAAGGGGTTTTTGGTATTTATCCCGCATTGGGATCAGTTTTCCCAAACGACCAGAACAGTTTCTGGTAAATCCGGGAAAACGCCGTCCGTTCCAGCAGGAAGACCAGTACAGAGCAGGCCAGAATACTTAAGAAAATGACCAGGTACACGATATCCTGGATGCCCTGTCCGACCGGAATCCCCGCTTCAAGCGGCAGGGATGCAAGTACTGCTGCAGCAAGCCCTTTTGGTTCCATGATTGCAATGACAGAAGCATCGGATTTCGGGATAGAACGGGGTATTGTAAGCCAGACGATGATGACCCGTGCAAGATACATCGCTGCCGTTATTGCTGCTGCCATGTAGAAGATCTCGATGTGGGTGAAATGAATGGATATTCCGATGAAGATGAAGAAGAAGGTCTTGAGCAGCGAGACCAGCTGGGAGAAGAATTCCATCTCAATCGGGGTCAGTTCAACCTGCGTGACATTTTCTCCCAGGAACGGCAGGATCTTTTCCGCTTTGAAGGAATTCAGGTTGCCAAGAGTGAGGCCCAGTGCAAGGGCCGCGATAGCGCCGGAAAATCCCAGCAGGCTGACAAACCCAAAAACAATGAACACAAAAGCAGGGGTTATGAAGATGCTCTTAATGCTGACGAGGCGGTGGTATACCGATGACCACCACACACCGGCAACCACCCCGATGACAATCGCAACCAGGAAGGATGCCAGCAGGTTCCCGATAAGGTGGCCAACATTCAGCTGGTCCATCTTATAAAGGTCGATGAGGGCGAGCAGGACAACGATGCAGAGCACATCGCTCAATGCGGATTCGACTGCCAGGATTGCTTTTGAGTCATTATTAATGTTCAGGTAATTCGTGAACGGGATAACAACGGCAGAGGATGTGCCGCCGAGAATAGCACCTAGGAGACAGGATTCAAAAACCGTGAACCCTGCCATGTATCGCATGATGACAATACAGAGCCCGGTGATGACAACAAAATTGACGACCGTTATTGCCAGTGTCCCGTTGATAGCCTTTTTCAGGGTTGGAATTGTGATATGCAGGCCACCCTCGAACAGGATGATGGCAAGGGTGACCATGGTGAAGAGCGGGCCCACCACGCCGAAATACTCGGGTTTTACAAAACCCAGGAGCGGACCGATAATGATGCCGATGGCGATGAGGAAAAGCACGTCAGGAACTTTGGTGACCGTGAAAAACCGCGAGAGGAGATTCCCAAGAAAAATTAAAAGCCCCAAGAACAGGACCGTGACCGCTGCATCCATTTGGTACAGATTGCG
>JAAZNH010000078.1 GCA_012798365.1 Methanomicrobiales archaeon
CATCTCACTGGGCGGTTCCATCCTGATCCCGGAACTGGAGAACCACTTAATCAAGGAGTACGTTCCCGTGCTCAGGAAGATCGCAAAGAAATGCCAGCTCTATGTTGTGGTCGGCGGCGGGGGCGAGGCCCGGCGCTACATCGAGGCATCGCGGAACCTGGGGATTGACGAAGGGACCTCTGATGAGATCGGCATCCTGATCACCCGGCTCAATGCAACGCTGCTCATCGCATCGCTCGGATCGGAGGTTTATCCCCGGGTGGCGGAGTCGCACAACGAGGCAAAACGGTACGGCGAGTCCGGCAAGATCGTGATCATGGGCGGGGTCACGCCCGGCCAGACCACGGATGCGGTTGCCGCGGTGCTTGCCGAGCGCGTGCAGGCATCCGTCTTCATCAACGCAACCTCCGTTGACGGCGCCTATGACAAGGACCCGAAGAAGCATCCCGATGCAAAGAAGTTCGAGAAGCTCACACCGGCCCAGCTGCTGGAGATTGTCGGGAAGACTGCCCTCTCAGCCGGATCGAACAATGTGCTTGACGTGATTGCCGCACGGATTGTCGAGCGGAGCGGGATCCCGCTCGTGATCGTTGACGGCCGCGACCCGAAGAACCTTGAGAACGCGATCCTCAAGGGAAAATTTGCCGGAACGATTGTTTCGGATGCAAAGAAGAACCCGCTGCCGGTGTAATCTCACCTCCCCACATCACCATCACCTATTTTTACGTTCCCGACGCATCTATGATGGCGCGGGGTAGTAGGGTAGCCTGGTCCATCCTAGAGCGTTTGGGACGCTTTGACGGCGGTTCGAATCCGCCCTACCCCATCAGGCTATGAAAAAAACAGACGCGGCCCGGATCTATTCTGCTCTTCTCAAACGCTATCCGGATGCACGCGAAGCGCCCGAAGCGGTCTGCCGCGGGACGCCGTTTGAAGTCCTCATCCTCACGATCCTTTCTGCGCAGACAACCGACAAGGCCGTGCTGAAAGTCAAACCGGTCCTGTTCGGCAAGTACCCGACACCGGAAAAACTTGCGAGAGCAAAGCAGGCCGATGTGGAGAAGATCATCCACAGTCTCGGGTACTATCACGCGAAATCGAAGAACATCATTGCGGCATCGCAGACCGTTCTTGCAGAGTTTGGCGGCTCGGTCCCACAGACAATGGCCGAGCTTCTCACGATCCCAGGCGTTGGCCGGAAGACTGCCAACATCGTGCTCTACCATGCGCTTGGCAAAAACGAAGGGATCGCGGTTGACACGCACGTGCGAAGACTTGCGCAGCGGATCGGGTTTTCTGACACGGACAATGTGGAAATTATCGAGCGGGACCTGATGGCGCTCTTCCCGCAGAAGGACTGGGGCGACATCACGGACGTGTTGATCGCCCACGGCCGGAAGACCTGCGATGCAAAAAAACCGGTGTGCGACCAGTGCGTGATCAGCGGGGAGTGCCGGTGGTTCCGGACCGAGGGCCGGTAACACCTCCCGGATCCCCCCTTCCGGTTCCACCCCTTTGCTGGAGCCCGGGTTCATTCCCGCTTCGGCCCTTGTAACGTTGCTACATACTGCCTCATGAATTCACGCCTGAAAAACGTGAATTTTCCCGGGAGAATTACCGCGTTTTTCCCAAACATTGCCTCTGCAAAATGAGGGGGCGAGGTAAAAGTCGTACAACGGGGCCTTTTACGGGCCCGGAATTTTTTGAGGTGTCGAATCTCATCAGAGATGAGACATGAGAAGAACCATCAGGTTCTTCGAAGGCAGATATGAGGGATTTACCGACGTAGGGGGTACCCTCCTCTGATGTAAGACAAAGGTCAGGAGAATCCTCGCGGGCATTGTACAGATCTGTTCATCAGCGACTCTTTCCGGACAAATTTTGTCCGCCGCAGTACGCACATTCTTAGTAGGGCCCTGCAGGCACTTCTCCGATAGAGGTCCCCCGAAGAAGGGGGGAGGGAATCGTCTGGTGCCGATGGGAAGAGCAGCAACTGGGCGGGGGCTTGCCGGAACATTGTGGTTTGCAAGAAATTGATTCGTGGCAGATTCTTTTCAAGTTTTTTTCAAAATTTTCTCGCACCTTTTTTTTTAGAAAAAAACGGCTCTTGAGAAATCCTTTTCACAACGCACGTAGTGGAATTACGAGTGTGACCCCCTCTCTCCCCCAGAGGGGGAGTCCGAGTGGTCCAACAGGACCATGAGGAAGCAGAAGAATCCGAAGGATTCTTCGAGGCAGCCCAAGGGGGCAAGCCCCCTTGACCCCCCCTTTTTTCAATTATGTCAAAGGCTCGCAAGCGGGAATGCTCCACGGGGCAAAGGTCGACAGACACCAGGAGCCCGTGGCTCCATCCAGTTCTGATACGAATCCACACGGATTTTTCCAGTGCCGTATTTTTTATCAAGAAATAATTCAAAACGAAGTGTTCCGTTCACTGAAGCCGCCGCGGGGACAGCCGCAGGCTGTGGAGAAGTAAAACTTCGACTCGTCCTTCGGGGCGGCGGCCGTGCTCGTTTTCGGGGGTTTGGGGGCATCAGCCCCCATCATCTCTTTTGAGGGATTCAACGCATTAAAAAAATCCGGTTTTTCCTTTAAAAAAATTTTCAAAAATAAAAAAAACGGAAAAATTCCGAAAAAAGTTCTGAAAAGAAAAAAACCGGATGCCGAAAGAAAAAAAATCAAAAAAAAACTCACCGGCACGTCCCGGCCCGGGCTTCCGCTGCCAAGCAGAGGATCTCGAACATAATTGTGGCACCGGCAAGGGCCGTGATGCCGGCATGATCGTACGGTGGCGAGACTTCCACCACATCGCCGCCAATAACATTGAGCCCTTTAAGCCCCCGGAGCGTCTGGAGCGCTTCGAGCGTTGACATCCCGCCGGCAACCGGTGTCCCGGTGCCCGGTGCAAACGCCGGGTCAAGGCAGTCGATGTCAAACGAGATATAGACCGGCCGGCTGCCCATGAGATCGCGGATCTCTTTTACCACCTTCTTCCACCCGAGTTCTGCAAACTCCTCGATGTGCATCACCCGCATCTTATTCTCGTACGAGAACTGCCAGAGGATCTCGCTTGAGCCCCGGATCCCGATCTGGATCGCATGTTCCGGATCCACCAGGCCGGCCTCAACCGCGTTCTTCATGGGTGAGCCGTGGGCAACCGCACTGCCATGGATGGAGGGCGCGGTGTCGCAGTGCGAATCAAAATGGATCAGCCCGACCGGTTTCTTGGGCGCGAGTCCTTTGAGGATCGGGTACGTAATCGAATGATCGCCGCCAGCCGTGATCGGCACAACCCCGGCAGACGCGATCTTCCGGAAAAATGCCTCGATGTCCTGCAGGGCCTCCTCAAGATTGTACACGCCACGGAACGGCACATCGCCCAGGTCAGCGATCCGGTGCAGGGCGCAGGGTGTCATCTGTGAATGATGATTGTACGCCCCGACCAGCAGCGACTGGTTACGCAACTCCCGCGGGCCCATGCGGGTTCCGCTCCGGTTGGTGACCCCGAGATCGAACGGCACTCCCGCGATGGCGATATCGATATTCTCCGGCCCGGGCTGGAACGGGACGCCGAAGAATGTCGCGATCCCATGATACGGGTTCTGGGTCATCTGCGGCGTGAAGGTCTTAAGGTTCCGGGCAATATTTTCGAATTCTTTCTCATCCATGGTCCTGTCTCCGGTTCGTGAATGGTTCTCCGGTAAAATGCTGTAAGTGAACACTCCGTTCTCATCAGGTATAAGGGATTGCGCCCGGAACTATTCTGCCTCGCGAAAACGGGTTTCACTGCAGGTATACCCTGCAGAATGCGCACTGTACACGATCCCGGATTCATGAAAAGAGTATCTTGTCCCCGGGCCGGCTGGTGTCTTCCGGCCAGGATCATCCAAGGCGCTGAAGGGCCGGGTTTATTGGTATAATCAGATCCTGCGTCCGGTCATGAGACCGCTTTGCCATCACCCAGGCAAGGAGTGCGGCATAATCATCCGGGTGCATGGCACTGGCCGGCACGGGGGGATGCCGCGCCGGCGTTGTTCCGGTTCCGGAAAATTTACTTTTCAAAGAAGCGTTCTGGGTCATAATCCCGTATCACCGTGTACTGCACCCCGTTGATCTCAAGACCGGGTTTTCCGGGCAGTGGATCTTCCGGTAATGCCGGAGCCGTGCCAGGGTTTCCCTTGCCGGTTTTTCGGTTGTCCATGTTCATTCTCAGTCACCCCGGTTTCCGGATCGTACAGGTACGTGCATCAGACCGGAAGGGCACCATTAATGGATCTCCACGCGTTCACCGGTCTCCATATACTGGACATTCTCGGCAATCTTGCAGGCATGGTCGGCGCACCGCTCCAGGTACCGGGCCACCATGATGTAATGCGTACACCGCGTGATCGTCTTGGGGTCTTCCATCATGTACGTTATCCCTTCGCGGAAGATCGAGTGGCGCAGGGCATCGATGGTGTCATCGCGGGCCGAGAAGTTTGCGATGAACCGGAGGTTGTCGGTCTCATACGCCTTCACCGCATCATCAACCATGTCCATCACGAGTTCGGCCATGTGGGGGATGCTCATCAGGTTGGCGATGTGCGGTTTGTCTGAGATCTCCTGGACGATCTTTGCAATCACTTTCCCGTACCGGCCGATGCGGTGGGACGCCGTGATCACCTTGAGTGAACAGGCAATCACCCGCATGTCCCGGGCCATCGGCTGGTTGAGGGCGATGAGCTGGTAGCAGTGCTCCTCAAGGGCAACCTCCATCCGGTGGATCTCGTCTTTTTGTGCAACAACGGATTCTGCCAGTGCACTATCCTGCTGTACCAGCGCATCGACCGCAGTCCGGAGCATCTGCCGGCCCAGCTTTGCCATCTCCAGGGTCTCTTTCTTCAATGCTTCAAGTTCCGTGTGGAATTTGTCTGCCATGGTTCCTCCTAGCCGAACCGGCCGGTGATGTAATTCTCGGTCAGTTCTTCTTTCGGGTGCTCGAAGATCTGGACCGTTTTGCCGCACTCGATGAGTTTTCCTAAGTACATGAACCCCGTGTAGTCACTGACCCGGGCCGCCTGCTGCATGTTGTGGGTCACGATGATGACCGTGTAGTCCTCCTTGAGCATGTCAATGAGGTTCTCGATCTTTGCGGTTGCGATCGGGTCAAGGGCCGAGCAGGGCTCGTCCATCAGGATCACTTCCGGTTCAACCGCCAGCGTGCGGGCAATGCAGAGCCGCTGCTGCTGGCCGCCTGAGAGGGCGAGTGCCGGGTCATGGAGCCGGTCCTTCACCTCATCCCAGAGCGCGGCACGCTTCAGGCTCTCCTCAACGATCCGATCGAGATCAGTTTTGTTCCGGACCCCGTGGACCCGCGGGCCGAACGCGATGTTGTCGTAGATGGACTTGGGAAACGGGTTGGGTTTCTGGAAGACCATCCCGACCCGTTTGCGCAGCGACACGACATCGGTCTTCCGGTCGTGGATGTTCTCGTCATCAAGCGTGATCTCCCCCGTGATCTTCACGTGGTCGATGAGATCATTGAGCCGGTTGAAGCACCGGAGCAGCGTGGACTTGCCGCAGCCCGAGGGCCCGATGAGGGCCGTTACCCGGTTCTTCGGGATGTGCATCGATACTGACTGGAGGGCGTGTTTGCCCCCGTACCAGAGATTCAGATCCTGTGTTGTGATGATAGCAGATTCAGACATAGATTACCCCCGTATTTTCTTCTGGAAATGGGTCCGGATCAGGATCGCCACTGCGTAGAACCCGACCACCAGCAGGAGGAGGACGAGCGCGGTGCCGTACTTGTTGGTTGCTGAGCCCGGGACATTGGTTGCAAGGATGAAGAGATGGTAAGGCAGGGCCATGACCGGGTCGTAGACCGAGTCCGGCAGGAACCGCTGCGAGAAGACAACGGCCGTGAACATGATGGGTGCGGTCTCCCCGGCCGCCCGGCCGATGGAGAGGATGGCGCCGGTCACGATCCCGGGAACGGCCGGCGGAATGACAACCTGGCTGATGGTCTGCCACTGCGTTGCGCCCAGCGCAAGGCTCCCTTCGCGGAGCGACTGCGGGATGCTCTTTAACGATTCCTCGGTTGTCCGGATGATCGTGGGCAGGACCATCAGGGCAAGCGTGATTTGGCCGGCGATCATTGAGACACCTGCGTTGAGGTACAGCACGATGAATGCAAACCCGAAAAGGCCAAAGACGATCGATGGCGTCCCGTTCAGCAGGTCAACCCCCGTCCGGATGATCCGGGTGATCCTGCCTTCGCGGGTGTACTCGACAAGGTAGATCGCGGCACCGACACCCAGCGGGAGCGCGATGAGGATGGCACCGGTTACCAGGTACAATGTCCCGACAATCGCCGGGAAGATCCCGCCTTCGCGCCCGAGGTCCCGGGGCGGCTGGGTCAGGAACTCCCAAGAAAGAGCGGGAAGCCCGTTGATGATGATGTCCTGCAGGATGATGATGAGGATGGCAAGGACAATGATCGCGGAGGCGACGATGAGGCCAAACGAGATGGTCTCGATCTGCCCGCGGCTCAGCCGGTCGCGGCCATAGTACCATGCACCGGCAAGCGTGATGATGAGCACCGCCACGTACCAGGGTGTTGCCGCGAGCAGGAGGATGAGCAGGAGGACAAGGAATGCGGCTTTGACAATAGTAATGATCCCGTCACTGATGTGGGAGGGAATGAGCGGTTTTTTGCCGGGCCTTGCAGTCCTTCCTTCATGGAGGTGGCGCAGGATCGCAACCGCGGAGAGGTTGATGATGAGCGTGATGACAAGAAGCACAACGGCAACGCCAAACAGGGCGCTGTAATGATCGCTCCCGACCGCAACTTCGCCCATCTCGATGCCGAGCGTGCCGGTCAGGGTCCGGACCGGTGAGAGAATGTTCCAGATCGGTTCAGGAATGATCGCGGCATTCCCGGCAACCATCAGCACTGCCATGGTCTCGCCAACCGCCCGGCCGATGCCGAGAATGATCGCGGCAGCAATCCCGGACAAGGCTGCAGGGACGATGACCTGGCTGATGGTCTGCCACCGGGTTGCACCGATCGCAAGCGATCCTTCGCGGTACTCCCGGGGGACTGCGGTGATGGCATCTTCTGAGACACTGATTATGGTGGGAAGCGCCATGATGCCAAGCAGCACGGACGCGGCAAGCCAGGTCTCGCCGCTGGGGAGGTCGAAGGTGACCCGGATGAAATTCGTGAGAACGATCAGGCCGAAGAACCCGTAGACAACCGAGGGGATGCCTGCCAGGAGTTCGATGGCCGGTTTGAGGATGCTTTTGACCCGCGGTGACGCGAGTTCGGCAATATAGATCGCACAGCCGATGGAAAGCGGGACGGCAAAGACCATCGCCCCGAGCGTGACCAGCAGGGTGCCGGCAATGAGCGGGAAGATCCCGTATTGCGGCTCCACTGCGGTCGGTGCCCAGGATGGCCCGAGCAGGAATGGGAGGATGCCCTCCGCTGCGAAGATCGGGTACCCGTCCCGGAGCAAGAAGAGGAGGATGAATGCAACGACAATTACGGCAAATGATGCTGTGCAGAAAAAGACGGCTTTTGTCAGCTGCTCGCGCAGCCGGATCTGCCGTGCTGAACCTGCGGTGGCGGTGCGGTCCTGTTGTTTTTCCGGGACAGATTTCATGGTGTTTTGCCTCCGCAGGTTCAGGTTCTCAACGATCAGTTCAGGGGCACGTACCCTTCATCGGCAACGATCTTCTGGCCTTCGGGGCTGAGGATGTACGCGATGAAGTCGCCGGTCAGGCCGGAGGGCTGGCCGTTGCTGATCACGTACAGGTCACGCGAGACCGGGTAGGTCTTTGCCTTGACATTGTCCAGGGTCGGGGCAACGATCTTGTCGGCATTGTACCAGACCGGGAGTGCTTTGACATCGTTACCTACGAAACCGATCGAGACATACCCGATGGAGCCCGGGGTCTGGGCAACGGTCTGGAGGACTGCGCCATTGGAGTTCTTCTCAAGCATCTTTGCCGTCGGGGTCTTCTTGGCAAGCAGGACTTCATCGAAGTACGAGCGGGTGCCGGATGCGCTGTCGCGGCCGATCACAACGATCTGGTTGTTGGTGCCCGGGACATTGGCGCCGGTGATCTCGGTCCACTTGGTGGTCTTGCCAAGATAGATGTTCTTGATCTGGTCAAGGGTAATGTACGGGACCTCGTTGGCCGGGTTGACGACAACCGCGATGCCGTCCTGCGCAACCGTAGTGATGACGAATGCAGGGTACTTTGCCTTCTCTGCGCTGGTCACTTCGCGGGAGGACATGCCGATGTCAACGGTCTTTGCACCGATGGCCTGGATACCGACACCGGACCCGCCGCCCGAGATCTGGATGTCAGCATCCGGGTGGGTTGCCATGTACTGGTCAGCAGCTTTCTGGACAATGGGAAGGACCGTTGTTGATCCGCTGATCTTGATGGTCTGCCTCTGGCCGGTCGAGACCGGGGCGTTTGTTGCTGCGGGAGCTGCCGGGGTTGCCGCCGCAGGAGCGGGTGTTGCCGGCACAAGGGCCGGGGAATCCGAATGGGCAGCCGGTGCGGAGGCTGCAGCTGCGGCCTGTACCTGTGCGGGCGCTGTGCTCTTCGAATCGGTACCGGTGCAGCCGGCTGCCAGCGCAAGCATGAGTACCGCGACGAGGCTTACGGCCATAATCAGGATGGAATTCCTTTGGTTTGTCATTTTGTTCCATCCATCCTTTCATGGGAGCAAATATACACCTTTTCGACATAAACTATATCTCTCTATATACTCTAAAGAGTGAACAAGAGCAACATAGAATCTATTGATATTATCCGTGAAACAGGTGGGCCACATGGAAATAAGGAGGGTACAGGTAACCGGCGGGGCATCGTACGTGGTGACGCTCCCCAAGGAATGGGCAGATGAACAAAAAATTAAGAAGAATGATCCGGTTGGCCTGATCGCCCAGCCGGATGGAACGCTGCTGGTGACAAACAAGATCACGGACGAACCGCTCCAGCGCACGAAAACGATTGACAGCAGCACGATTGCTGATCCTGCCCTCCTTTTCCGTATGCTGATCGGGGCCTATATCACCGGGTTTTCTACCATCAAAATTACCACAAAAGAAAAATTCCCCCCGTTTGTCAGGTCCACGGTACGCGATTTTACCCAGATGACAATCGGGCAGGAAGTCGTGGAAGAGACGGCAACGGCTATCTCGATTAAGGATCTCCTCAATCCTGCTGAAATGCCGTTTGAAAATACGATCAAACGGATGTACGTCATCGTACGTGCGATGCACGAGGATGCGATTGCAGCACTGGAAACCCAGAACCGCTCGCTTGCCCAGGATGTGATCAACCGTGACACGGATGCTGACCGGCTCAACTGGCTCATAGCCCGCCAGACCACCATGATCCTGCAGAACCCGGCTCTTGCAAGAAAGATGGGACTCACACCGGGCATGGCGATGTACTATTTCCTGATCAGCCGGATTATTGAGCGGGTGGGGGACCATGCGGTCAGGATCGCTGAACATGTGGTTCCCGTAATGGGTGCGGAACTGGACAACAAGATCCTGACGGCAATCAAAAAGGCAAGTGTCATGTCGCTTGAGACATTTGACCGGAGCATCACATCCTTTTTCAACACGGATATGAAAGATGCCCACCGGAACATTGAATCCATCAATGCCCTTGAGAAGATCTGCGGGGACATCAATAACCTGGTGCTGAAGATGGATACTCCGGTTGCGGTCAATCTCGGATATATTGCCGAGAGCATCCGCAGGTCCGGAGAATATGCAGGGGATATCTCAGAAACGGTGATCAACCTGCTCGTGGAAAATGAATCCGGTCCCCATAAAGACCGGAAAACAAAGTGATCCTTTTTTTCTGAAGCAGCAACGGATCTCACTATTTCTCTATAGTATATGATGTGGCCTATAGATTACTGCGATAAAGTATATCCTGATTTCTCACTCATCATTGTTCCGATAAGACCCGGATGGATCGATCCCCGAGGGAGAAGCAGGTATGGAATTATTCAGGCAACTCATAAACGATGGCACAACAGAATCCCCCACCCGCTATCAACGGGCCCGAAACCTGGCGGGAAGTGGATACTACCATGATGCTCTCGATCTCCTGGACAGTGTTCTGGGATCCGATCCTGCTCACGCCGACTCATGGTTGCTGAAAGGATATGTCCTGTACCAGATGAACCGGTATGATGAGGCCCTGCAGGTTCTGGATCGTGCCCTGAGCCTGAACCCCGGCCTTGATGAAGCCCTGGTATACAAGGGGCTCATTGTATCATCGTTTGGAAAACACCACGATGCCCTTGACCTGTATGACCGGGCTTTGAGAATTGACAACCGGTACCTGACCGCCTGGTATGCAAAAGGCCTGGCGCTTTTTCTTCTTGAACGGTACGATGAAGCCATCAGATCCTATGAGCAGGTACTGGAGATCGATCCCAAACACATCGATGCATTATCCGGAATCCGGAGTGCAATGAAGAAACGGGACAAGGGAATCGAGCGGCAAAAAAAAGAGCCGGCACCGGCCGCTCCTTCAACCAGGATCCCGGCACCAGTGCATGAAAACCTGTTTGAAGATCAGAAAACGGAGATCCGGCCCCCTGCAAAAAACGAGCTGGTTTTTTCCGTTCTATCCGAAGGGAAGGAAGAGCGGGAGATCCAGAAAAACCCGGGCAGATTCTTTTCTGAAACACCACCGGTCCAGGGGGCGTCACCCGCCCCGGCCCTGTTCCATGCAATGAAGACTGCCCATGCAGCGGTCAGCCACCATCATCGTGTTCACCAGCCGGCCAGGAAGTCCCCGGTATCCCGGGATGAGTTGATCTCCCGGACCCGGGCCCTCCTCTCAGCGGATCCGCTGGACACAGATTCCTGGAATACTCTTGGCGATTACCTGATGAAAGCTGGAAAATTCCAGGAGGCAACCGAGGCTTACGAGCGGGGACTGGAAATAGACCCCGAGCAGCCGGAAGCCTGGACAACGCTTGGCGAAGCACGCAGGAAACTCGGGTGCTATGATGAAGCGCTCTTTGCATTCCAGCAGGCACTCGTGATCACCCCGGACCTTGTCACAACCTGGATCCTTCATGCAAAAACCCTGACGATCCTGGGCCGCCACGAAGACGCGCTGGTCTCCTGTGATCACGCGATAGCAATCGATGAGCGCTGTATCGATGCCTGGCTGTACAAGGGATTCCTGCTCCGGAAGATTGCCCGCCATGATGATGCACTGACTGCATACGATCAGGTTCTGGCGGTAAACCCGTTCCATGACTATGCTGCCCGCGAGAGAAAATCCCTGATCGATGGGGAATAATATCGGGAGAACCATAATGCCGCATACTTCTGCCCACGCGATACCTGCAAAAATGACCCGTGATACGGCCGGCTCGTCCCGGCCTGCCGACCTACTTATGGAATCTCTGGCTGGAGACAAAACCGGTCTCCCGCCACCGGGAAACGGATCTGCTGATCCCCGCTCCATCTCGCTGCTCCTGGTGGATGATGAACCATCTCTTCTTGAACTGGGGAAATTGTTTCTGGAAAAAGACAAGGGAATTATTGTCACTCCGGCAGCTTCTGCAGTACGTGCCCTCGAATTGCTTGAGGGACAAAGGTTTGATGCGGTTGTTTCCGATTACCAGATGCCGGAGATGGATGGACTCGCACTCCTGCAAAAAATCCGCACCCGCACCCGCATCCTGCCATTCATTCTCTTTACCGGAAAGAGCCGTGCTGATGTTGTTATTGAAGCGCTGAATTCGGGAGCAGACTATTATGTCCAGAAAGGCGGGGATTCCACGCCTCAATACACGGAACTGGCCCACAAGGTGAAACGCGCTGTTGAACAGCGGCGTGCTGAGGCAGGGCTCCGGCAGAAGCATGCCGTCCTCCGGGCAATTCTCGCGGCCTCCCCGCTGGGGATTGGGTATGTCCGCAACCGCACGTTCCAGTGGGTGAACGAATCCCTTGCCGGGTTGCTTGGATATACCCGCGAAGAACTCAAAGGCAGACACCTGCGGGAATTATACGAGAACCAGGAGATCTATGAACAGATCGGCAACCGGATCCAGCGGGATCTCAAAAAGACCGGGAAGTCCCGGATCATCACCCGCTTCCGTCACCGGAAAGGATTCTCTGTGGATACCGAGATCCATATTGCCCCCCTGGATTATGGCAACCTTCATTTCGGTCACATGATTATGTTGTCTGACATATCCCGGAAGATCTCGGCAGCAAAGGAGATCATCAACCCGGCGGGTATCCCGCACCTTGAACTCACTCCGGTTATTGAGACCGACCAGAAAGGCAGGATTACGTATTACAACGATGCGGCTATCGATGCTATGATCCGTCACGGGAGCCGGGGGTCTCTTGAGGAATTTTTCCCGTATGATTTCCGGCAGATTCTTGCCCGGATGGATGAAGCCGATGTCGGTTCCATTTATCGTGATATCCAGATGGGGCCGGTGAGTTACCGTGTGCATATTACCCTGAGTTCGCAGTTCCGGGTTGCCCGGCTTTCTGCGGTACCAGTACCCGGTGTATGATCAAATGATGAGAACGATGACCCGCATACCCATTTTCGTCCAAGTATCTTTATCTGGTTGAACCAGGTAAGGAATCCGTACATCCCATGGCAGATAAGAACGAACAGAAGTCACTCTTTCCGGTACTGGCACTCGTGTTTTTTTCCATGCTTGTGCTCATGTTCATTTACGAGTTTACCAAACAGGCATTCAATCCCCAGATCACAATCTGGGAATCTCACGCAATAACCATTGTCTTTACCAGTACCATAGCGGTTATTATCCTGTATTTCCCGCTCCGCTCCTCGTACCGGGAACAACAAAAAACCCAAAATGCACTGCGGCTCCAGAAGGAGGCTGAAGAGAAACTGCGGAAATCGGAGGTGCAGTACCGATCATTTGTTGAGTCGGTTGAGGATTCAATCTACACCGTTGACCGAACCTGCCGGTATCTCCTGATCAATGCCCGGCATGTCGCACGGCGCGGACTTCCCCCGGATACGTACATCGGTAAAACGTATGGCGATTTTCATTCCGCAGAAGAGACCGCCGTCTTCTCTGACCAGGTGGCACGTGTCCTTGCTTCGCGGTCTCCGGTGCAGGATGAGTACGAACAGAACGGGAAATATTTTCTGCGTAAACTCAACCCGGTCATCGATCCGGTTGTCAATGACGTTGTTGCCGTTACGGTAATCTCGTCAGACATTACTGAACGGAAACGGACCGAGAAGAACCTGGAAACGATCAACCGGAAACTCAATCTCATGAATGATATCACCCGGCATGACATGCTCAACCAGCTCACCGCACTCTCGTCACTCCTCACCCTTGCCGAGGAACATGCTGACGATTCGGTCATGAAACGGTATCTTTTGAAAAGCGAACAGGTGGTTGATACGATCCAGGGACAGATCCTCTTTGCCCGCGATTATCAGAAGATCGGCGTTGAATCGCCCCAGTGGCAGAACCTCATGGTGACTATCCAGAAGGCACGCCTCCCTTTGAAAATCCCCTTGTTTTTCATTGATGAGCAGTGTTCCGGATTCGAGATATTCGCCGATCCCCTGCTTGAGAAAGTATTCTATAACCTTCTTGACAACGCGATGAGGTATGCCGGACCTTTGGCTGAGATCCGGTTCATGGTCAGCGAGGAACACGGGCATCTCCTGCTGACCTGTGAGGACAATGGTCCCGGTATCCCTCCTGAAAACAAGGAAAAGATCTTTATGAGGGGCTTTGGTAAAAATACCGGCCTTGGCCTTTTCCTTATCCGGGAAATCCTGTCCATGACCGGTATTTCCATCTGGGAAAATGGTGAATCCGGGAAAGGCACCCGGTTCATGATCCGGATACCCCCAGGGTCGTTCAGGTATGCCCCGTCCTGAAAACCCGGACCGGTCTTTCTGGTGATGAGCGGGGCAGTCCGTGTTGATCGCGGTTTCACCAGCCCGGGACTGATGGGCATGATCACAAGGATCGGATTTTAGAAAAAATCGCAAAAAGGGAGCGGGACTCAGTACCCTATCATTACCCGGATAACTGCAAACGCAATGAACCCGATAAATGCACTGATGGGGATGGTAAGCACCCATGCCCATGCAATTGTCCGGGCAACGCCCCACTTCACCGTGCTGGTCCCCATCGTAGTCCCGACACCCATGATGGATGTACAGATGACGTGGGTTGTACTGACAGGGATTCCTGCAACGGATGCGCCAAGGATGGTGGCAGCTCCTGCAGTTTCTGCTGCAAACCCGTGGACCGGGCGGAGCTTCGTGATCTTATACCCCATGGTTTTCACAATCCGCCAGCCCCCGGACAGGGTCCCGAGTGCGATGGCGGCATAGGATGCCAGGATAACCCACAGGGGCATGGGCAGGTTGTTGGGATCAACACTTGCTCCAAAGTATCCAATCGAAAACAGGAGAGGCAGAATAATTCCCATTGTCTTCTGGGCATCATTCGTACCATGGCTGAAACTGTATGCTGCTGCGGAACAGAGCTGAAGTTTCTTGAAATATCCTTCCGCAGATTTTTTGTTGGCTTTCCTGGTCAGCCATAGGACAGCGGCCATGAACAAAAACCCGCAGCAGAGGCCGATCAGCGGCGAGACAAACATGAATGTCACGACCAGTTCTACGGTTGACCACTTGATGGCGGCAAGGCCGGCAGCGGAGATCCCGGAACCTACGAGCCCTCCGATAAGTGCATGCGATGAGGAAGTTGGCAGGCCAAAAAACCAGGTGATCATGTTCCACGTGATTGCTCCAATGAGTCCCCCAAGGATGATATAAGGAACTACTGCGGTCTGGACAAAATCGAGGTGGATGATCTTACTGACCGTACTTGCCACCGCAACGCCGAACCCGAACGCGGCAATGAAATTGAAAAATGCCGCAAAGACCACGGCATTCCGGGGCGAAAGGACCTTTGTCGAAACTACCGTGGAGATTGAGTTGGCCGAGTCATGGAACCCGTTGGTGAAGTCAAAGACCAGCGCAATGCCGATGATGATGACAATGAGTTCCCAGGTTGCTTCGATCATGCATTCCTCGTTTCAGGTAACAGGTGGCGGCTCATGAGTGTCGGATTGCAATATCGGAAAGCACGTTTGCAACATCTTCGCACCGGTCGGTTGCGGTCTCGAGGTGCTCATAGATATCCTTGTAATTGATGATGGCAATCGCGTCCGTGGTCTTGAAGAGATCGGTCACCGCATGGGCAAGGACATCGTCAGCCAGGTTCTCCAGCCGGTTCACTTCAATGCAGCGTTCCTCGATATACCGCGGGTCCTTGATGGAGCGGATGCCCTTCACTGCACCTTCGATCTCCGTGGTGGACATATGGATGAGCTTGGCAAGCTCGATCATGTGGAGGTCCGGCTGGCCGATGCCGTAATAGTACATCTTCTCGGTTGCCCCGTCAATGAAGTCCAGGACATCGTCCATGGAGGATGCAAGGCGGGAGATCTCTTCAGGATCGAGCGGGGTGATGAAAGTTGTGTTGAGCTGGTTGTAGATATCGTGGGTCAGCAGGTCCCCCTTGTGCTCCAGCTTCTCGATTGCGTGGCGTTTCTCTTTCACGTTGGTGAAATCTTCTGTAAGGGCGACAAGCAGCCATGCCGCCTCCTTCACAATCGCGGCCTGCTTCTCGAACATGTCGAAGAAGACCTTATCCTGCGGTATCAGCAACTCACGAAGACCCATAATAAGCACAGAGGTTTCGGTCGGGAGAAGAGAAAAATATAGCGAAATCTTGCCAGCGCTACAGGAATGACATGCCGAATGCCACAATGAAATATCCGGCGTAGGCAATAACGACTGCAAGCGGGATGGTGATGATCCATGCAGTCACCATCTCGCGCACAACCCGCCACTGTACCGCATTTTTCCCCCGCGTTGCACCGACCCCGACAATAGCGCCGTTGATCGCGTGCGTTGAAGAGACCGGGATGCCCTGGTGCGTGACGCAGACAAGGATGGCGCTGCTTGCGGTTGCGGCACAGAATCCCTGGTACGGGCGGATCTTCGTGATCTCTTTTGCCATCTTGTCAACCACCTGCCACCCGCCAAAACAGGTGCCAAGGCCGATGGCAAACGCCGCGGCGAGGATGACCCATTCCGGAACAACAAACGAGAGCAGAAGGCCGGACGAGACGAGCAGCGCAGTGATGACACCGACCGCGTGCTGGCCGTCATTTGCCCCGTGGGCGGTTGCCTGGACAAGGCAGGCAAGGACATGAAGTGGCTGGAAGATCCGTTTCATCCGGTTCCGCCGCGAGTGCCGGAAGAGGTGGGAGATGAGGACATCAAAGACAAATGCGCCAACCATCCCGATGATGGGAGAGATGAAGATGAAGAGGACGATGACAAGGAGCCCCCCGATTTTCAAAAGGCCAAGGAGCATCATGACCGGAATGACCAGCGAGGCCCCGAAGAGGGCGCCAAGGATCACCCCGGTTTTTGTATCCTCACCAAACGAAGCGGCAAACAGGGCGAGTGCGATTGCCCCGATCACTCCCCCGGCAATGCCATACACGGCAACATCCGCCACACTCACAAGCGGTGGCAGGATGATCGCTGAAAGGCCGGCGACCGCGACGCCGGCACCAAGAATGCCGCCCACCATCGCGTGGCTGCTGGAGATGGGAATGCCGGCCCGGGTCGCGACAAAGACGAGGATGATGGCTGCTCCCATTGCGACAATGATCGAGAGCGGGGTGAGAGCGTTCTGCGTTACGATGGCAGTCCCGATCGTTGCCGCGACAGCGGTCGTGAAGAGGTACGGCCCGATGAAGTTACACAGGGCGGTGAGAAGCACCGCTTTTGCCGGGGAGAGGGCTTTTGTTGCCACAACCGTTGCTATCGAGTGCGATGCGTCATTGAGCCCGTTGACGAAGTTCAGCGCAAGGGCAAGGATGATGCCGAACAGGATGATGGGTTCAAAGCCGGTCATGCATGTGCCTTGGCAATGTCACCCAGCGCGTGGCCGACGTCGTTGCATTTCTCCATGACCTTTGCCATGCCCTCGTAAATATCCTTGAGCTTGATGATCATCAGCAGATCTTTTGTCTTGAAGAGTTCGAGGATGGCGCGGGAGAGGAGTTCAGTGGAGAGGTTGTAGAGCCGGCTGATCTCCTCCACGTTGCTCTTCACCTCGTCCGGATTTTTAAGGGTAGAGAGTTTTTCTATTGCCTGCGAGATCTCGGTGGTTGCAAGCAGGATCAGGTACGAGTACTCCTTGAGGACATCATTTGTCTCCGGAATCTCGTAGTTGCAGAGCTGGTGGGTGACCCAGTCAAGCCGGTCTAGCACATCGTCAAGCACGGGCGCGAGGCGGGCGATCTCCTCGGGTTCGAGCGGCGTGATGAGGGATTCGTCCAGGTTCTCGAAGATCTTCCGGGTTATCTCGTCACCATGGTGCTCCAGCTGGCGGACCTTGTGGGACTTCTCGGTGCCTTCGGGCAGCTCGTGGGTGATCTCGTTGAGGGTCGAAGAAGCCTCGGCGATCTTTTCTGCCATCTCCTTAAAGAGGGTGAAGAAGATGCGGTCTTCAGGCAGGATCAGATCGCGGATTCGCATAGCATGTGAGTGATCGTCCCGGGATTATAAAAAGACTTGTGCAAAGGCCAGCCCGCAGGGAAAAACAGCAGGGACAGCGGCCCGGGCCCTGACAGGCTTTCCGAATATCCGTGTCGGTACTTCAGGACCGGAAACTTGCGGGAGGGATGATCAGTTCAAACCGTGCACCCCTGCCCGGGACCCCGTTCTCCCGGATCGTGATGCTGGTGATGGCAAGGATCTCCCGCACGAGAAAGAGTCCCATGCCGGTGTGCTGGCCGACCCCGTAATGGAAGATCCGCTCCTTCTGGTCTTCAGGCACCCCGACACCGTCGTCCTCACAGACAATAATGTGCAGGTCATCTTCGCTTTCCAGGCTGAACCGTATTGTTGTCAGGGTTTCACCATACCGGAGTGCATTGTCGATGAGGTTGTAGATGACCTTTTCAATAAGGGGATCGGCAAGGACGTGTGCGGTATCCGGAATATCGTTTATCACCCTCACCGCACCGCAGCTGGCATGGCGCAGCGAGCGCTCAATGAGTGCGGATACCGGGTGCCATGCCGGTGCAGTTATCTCGATCTTCTGGTACTCGCTCGTGAACTGGATCGTGTCGATGCTCTTCTGGACAACCCCGATGCTCCTCGTGAGGTACCCGGCAATCTTCGCCGGGTCCGTCCCGGGCATCTGGGAGATCTCCAGGTACCCCTGCAGGACGGTTAAGTGATTGAGGAGGTCGTGGCGGGTGATGCTCGTCATGAGCTGGAGCTTTTTATTGACCTGTTCAAGGCTGCTCTCCACAGTCTTTCGCGCAAGATTCTCTTTTATGAGATCATTGTTTGCTTCCTTGAGTTCATTCACCGTCAGATGGAGCTGGTCATTGAGGGCCTGGAGGCGCTCCTGGGCTTCCAGGAGTTCGGCATTCTTGCGAATCGCCAGGGCATAGGTTGAGACAAGGATCTGTAAAATTCTCCTGCGGCCGGCCCTGATCGTGTAGGGCTGGTTGAAAAATTCCACGGTGAGCGGAGTATTCGTGCACCCGGCGTCTATGTGGTTCTCCTCTTCAAGCGCTTCGGCAATCCGGGTAAGAACGCTCTCTTCGTCAAAGGGCTTGATGATGAAATTGTTGGCACCGGCTTCAAGGCCTTTGAGGATATCGGCCACATCGAAAAGCTGCGTGACCATGATCACGGGGATGTCCTTTGTCAGGGCGTTCGTGCGGATGTGGCGGCAGAGCTCATAGCCGTCCATCCCTTCCATGACGATGTCGGTGAGGATGATGCCAAAACCGTTCTTCGCCACCAGGGCGAGCGCGGCCAGCCCGTTCTCCGCAATCTCGTACGGGATGCCGGCACTCTCAAGGATATGACCAAGGAACTCGGCCTGCGTCCTGCTGTCTTCCACGATCAGGGCGCTCCCAAAACCCCATACTGGATCACTCATGCAGCTTTCCCCCCAACCCGCGGCGAGGACAGCAGCTCCGTGATGATGTTCATGATAGCTCCCTTCTCAAAGCTGCTCTTGACAATATAAGCATCTGCCCCAACTGCAAGCCCGTGTTTCTGATCAGCAGCGGAATCAAGGGAGGTCACAAGGATGACCGGCAGGCGGGAGAGGCGTTCATCCGCCCGGATCTTCTCGGTCAGGGTGAACCCGTTCATCCGGGGCATGTCAATATCCGAGACCACGAGGTCGATCGGGTACTGTTTTAAGAGGGCAAACGCCTCGATGCCATCCGTGGCGGTATGGACCTGGTAGCCGGCCCGCTCGATAAGGGCCTGGAGCAGGGCACGGGACGTCACGGAGTCCTCGACGACAAGCACGGTCTTGCCGCCGGGCCCGGCAGAATCCCGCAGCGGGGAACGGGTGCTGCCTTTTATCGACTCCTGGATCAGTTCCAGCGGGTCGAGGACGAGGGCAAGGGTGCCGTCCCCCAGGAGAACGGCGCCGGTGATCCGCCGGACCCTGCGCAGCTGGCTGCCCAGTGACCGGACAACGATCTCCTGCACCCGGACAACTTCATCGACAATGCACGCGATCTGCCCGGCACCATAGGCCAGGATGATGACCGGAACATGGCCATCCTTCTTCCCCCAGACATCAGTCGAGGAAATCCCCAGCGCATCAGCAAGACGGATGGTCCGGACCATCTCGTTCTGGAACAGGATCGCTGCAAGGTCCCCGTCACTGATGATAGCATCGGTACGGACCCGGAGCACCTGCCGTACCTGCTGCATCGGGAGGATGTACGTCTGGTTGGCTGACCGGACAACCACCCCGCGAAGGGTTGCAAGCCGGACCGGCACCGTGATCTTGACCGTAGTACCTTTGTTTGCCGCGGAGGCAACCGAGACTTTTCCGCCAAGACGGGTTGCGGTATCCTCGACAATAGCAAGACCCAGGCCCCGGCCGGAGAGATCAGTGATCATGGGGGTCGTGGAGAGCCCGGACTTGAAGATGAGCCAGATAACCTCGCTGTCGGAAAGGGCGGCGGCCTCTTTTTCCGTGATGAAACCCCGATCCTGCGCAACCCGGCGGATGATGGCCGGGTCGATCCCGCAGCCGTCATCGGAGATCTCGATATTTACATTGCTGCCGGAGAGCGGGACAACCCGGATCCGGACAATGCCCCGCACGGGCTTCTGCTTGAGGGCGCGGATATCCGGGTATTCGATGCCGTGGTCGATGGCATTGTGGACCAGGTGCATGATCGGGTCCTTGAGGGCTTCAAGGATACGCCGGTCCATCTCGATCTCGCCACCCTCGATGATGAGGTCCACCTGTTTGCCGGTGCTCCGGGAATAGTCCCGGACAAGGCCATTGAACGGGATGAGGACGCTTGCGATCGGCAGCAGTACGGCATCGTGGATAAGGTCAGAGATGGTCTGGGTGCTGGCTTCAAGCGCAGCGCTGTCAACTTCGGTGTCATGGATGTGGACACCGAGATCGTGCTGGAGGGAGGTGACAAACTCGCGGTTGTACTCCATGAACTCCACGATGCGCTGGAGCGGCAGGATAAGTTCGGGCGGAATTTCCGACCGTTTCCTGCCAAACGAAGCTTCCCTGAGCCGGTACAGGTCACTTGAGACGAGCGTGTTGTTCCACCGCCAGATCCCAAACCGGGTGATCATCTCTTCAAGTTCCCGGACCCGGTGCGTGATGAAAAGACGGGTGGTTAAAAGGTCGTCAGAACCGGTGATGAGCCGGTCGAGTTTGTCGGCAGCCACCCTGACGGTACGGGTGTCCCAGAGGGCTATCGGTGAACTTTTAACCGTTCTTTGGGGTGCGTCCTGCCGGTCACTTTCACCGGCCCGGAGGGAGGGCTCGGGTTGCCGCAGTGGGGGTTCGGGAGCGGGTGCAGCGGGCGGCGGCGGGGCTGCCTGCGGGAGCTGGACGCGC
>JAAZNH010000079.1 GCA_012798365.1 Methanomicrobiales archaeon
TGATGGCCTACCTCCTCGTCCTCTCCGGGCTCATGCTTGCCTGCGGCCGCCTGGGGGACCTGACCGGTTTTACCCGGATCTTCATTGCCGGATTTGCCCTCTTCTCGCTTGGATCGCTGCTCTGCGGTCTTGCACCCACGATCACCCTGCTGGTTGCTGCCCGCGTTGTACAGGGGATCGGTGCAGCTGCTATCACCGCGATTGCCCTGGCGATGATCGCGGTCTGCCTTCCCGCGGATAAACGCGGGTGGGCGCTTGGTGTCCTCATGACCATTGTGTCTGTTGCGATAGCTGCCGGCCCGATCCTCGGGGGATTTATAACGGAATTTTTAGGATGGCACTGGATCTTCTTTGTCAACGTGCCGGTGGGTATCGCTGCGATTATTCTCGCGATCCGGTACCTCCCGCAGGATATCGTCCCGGCACAGTCCGGCCGGTTCGACACTGCCGGTGCCGTCCTCATCCTTGCTGCCCTTGCAACCCTCCTCTTTCCCGTCAGCCAGGGTCTGTATCTTGGCTGGACAAGCCCGTTTGTCCTCTTTTGCCTTTCTGCATCCCTCCTTCTCTTGATTATTCTCATCATCCATGAGCGCCGGTCCCGAAGCCCGCTTATCGAACTGTCCCTCTTCACCGTCCCCAATTTTGTCACGGGCAATGCCGGCAGTATGCTCATCATCCTTGCCTTTGCCGGCTCCGAATTTTTACTGCCATTCTACTTTGAGCTGGTCCGTGGCATCTCCACTGAAACGGTGGGCCTCCTGCTTGCCGTCCCGGCAGTGTTCCTGATGCTGGCCGGCCCGGTGGCCGGGAAGTTCTCCGACCGGTACGGCTGCCGGGGGCTTATGATCGGCTCTGCGGCGCTGTGCGCAATAACTATGTTCCTCTTCTCCCGCTTTGATTCATCAACGGGTTTTCCCGTTATCGTCGCAACGCTGGCACTCGAAGGTATTGCCATCGGTCTTTTCGTTCCCCCCAACATGAGCCTGATCCTCGGTTCTGCCCGGAAGGAAGCAGGCGGGGTTGCCTCCGGGGTCATGATGACCCTGCGTACCTCGGGTGCCATGCTGGGTATTGCGCTGCTCGGGACCATTGCAATGTCCGGTTTTCTCCGTGCAGCGTCCGGATCGGTCATTCAGGCTCCTGTGCCGGACCAGCTCGTGCCCGGGTTCCAGGTGGCTTACCTGGTCGGGGCTGCTGTCTGTATCATTGTTGTCGTTGCTTCCCTGATGGTGAAAGAAACGGATCGCTCACTTGTTGGTGAGATTCCGCCACGATAAAATGAGTGAAGAGTGGATTATCTCCCTAAAAATGGAGGGGGGATAAGAAAATCCCCTCTGCCAAGAGCCTGAAATCCTTATCCCTCTCCACTACCAGACAATAACCGGGAACTCCTTCATGCTCGATACCTTACTCCAGCTCTCTGCAATCCTGCTCATCATAACCGCCCTCAACCTCATCGTCCTCTGGGTTGCCTGGACGGTCACGCAGCATATAAGAAACCGGCCCGGAAAAATTCTCGTCCCGCTTCTTGTCATACTGGCAGGTTACCTTCTCCTGATGAATGCGGATCCTGCCAACCTGGTCCTGGGAACGCATTTTTTTGTCCTTCCCATGGTGCTCCTGCTTGTGATCCTCGCTGACCCGCACCCGGATGACCCGGAATCCCCGCTGACCCGGCTCATCCTCGCTGATGTCTTTGCCACCATCATTGCCGTTCTTGTGCTCGGTTTTGTCCTCTCATCCGGCTCGCTCAATACCATCCAGTATTACCGGAACATGGTGTTCTCAAACGCGATGACCTAGGCGGGCGTCTTCGTTTTTAACCTTATCCTTGCCGTCCTTATCTTTGGTCTTATGCGGATGCACAGGCGCTTCCCTTCGAGGGGTAAGAAGGACGCATGAGGCCCGGCCCTCCGGCTCCTTTTATCCTATCATATTCCCCGTTGTTTTTCAGGGTACACTGCCGGCCCAGGCCCGGATCAGCATCTTTATAATTAGGTAAACCCTAACTAATTTCGATCGGAGCATGGAAGACGAA
>JAAZNH010000012.1 GCA_012798365.1 Methanomicrobiales archaeon
ATGCACCCATCCTTGACCTCAATCCCTGCTCCATCAACCCGGATGTTGCAGAAGTCTCGATTCATTATGCGGTACAGTCCGTTGCACTGGCTGAACAGATGGGTGCGCATGTCCTGACGCTCCATCCCGGGCGCCGCACGGCAAAACGTCCCCCGGGTGAAGCAGATTATATCCGGTTTGACCATTACCTTGCAGCGCTCCGGGATGCCGCACTGAAAAATTCCCTGAAGATCTCCATGGAAAACATGGAACCGGCAATCAATTCGTTTCTCTGCACGCCGGAACGTGTGCGGCAGCTTTTGGATGACGAGCCCTGGCTTTCGTTCACCCTGGATGTTGCCCATGCGCTGGTATCGTCCGATGAAACCCCATTTGATTATATTGAACTCTGCCATGACCGGCTGGCCAATGTGCATATCAGCCGGAAGGAGGGCCCTGTCCTGCACAAACCCCTTGACCGCGATCCCGTGATGCAACAGGTCATGGAAGCGCTTGCCGACTGCGGGTATGACGGACCCCTGACCCTTGAGATCGATGACCTTACATTTTCCCGGCCTCTCCCTGCGGAAGAGAAGATCGCGGTTCTTTCCCGCGACCGTGCATTCATGCAGGAGATCCTGGGCAGCAAGCTGCGCTGAGCGCTGGTTTTATTAAATCCTCTCCCGAATATATTCTTACATTTCAGCCCGGACTGCTTTCGTGCACCAGCACGCTGTGAAACACAATGATAGAATACGCCTTTGAAATCTTCCTTTTCATCCTTTGCATCATCTTCTCTGCCTTCTTCTCCAGTTCTGAAGTGGCCCTGCTGTCGATGACCCGTGCGAAAGTGAGGACGCTCGATAATGAGAACCGGGTCGGCTCCCACGCCCTGATGAAACTCAAAGAATCCCCGGAACACCTGCTGACAACCCTCCTTATCGGGAATAATATTGTGAATGTCGCAGCTGCCTCTCTTGCAACGGCCATCGCGATACGCATCTTTGGTGACTGGGGGGTTGGCATCGCAACCGGGTTTGTGACCCTCACCATCCTTGTATTCGGGGAAATCGGTCCGAAGATTTACGCAAGCCATGCATCAGATTCCTTTGCACTTGCCGTAGCACCGATCATCCTCTTCCTCTCCCGGGTGTTCTTCCCGGCTATCTGGCTGGTCGAGAAAGTCAGCCCGAAACTTGGCATGGGAAAGGATACCGCAGAACCTGCAGTTACGGAAGAGGAGATCAAGGAATGGATCGATGTCGGGACTGAGGAAGGCACCATAGAACAGGATGAGCAGGACATGCTCTATTCGGTTCTCGAGTTTGGCGATACCACTGCCCGTGAGATCATGACGCCCCGGGTCGATGTCACGCTCATTGAAGACACGACCAGTTTTGAAGACGCGATCCGGATCTTCAATGACAGCGGTTTCTCGCGCATTCCGGTCTATCACGACCGGATTGACAATATCACCGGTGTCCTGAATGTCAAGGACGTCTTTGCAGCCATGATCTCCCGCCGGAAGGATGCGACCGTCCGCGAAGTGATGTATGATCCCACGTTTGTTCCCGAGACTAAGAAGATCGATGACCTGTTAAAAGAATTGCAGGTCCACCGCGTCCAGATGGCGATTGTTGTCGACGAATACAGTAGTTTTGTCGGCATCGTCACTGTTGAGGATATTCTCGAGGAACTTGTCGGGGACATCATGGACGAGTACGACAAGGAGGAGCCCGAGGTCCAGGAGATTGCCCGGGGTGTCTTTGCGGTCGATGCGCAGATGTGGGTTGAGGATGTCAATGAAAAATTGTCGATCAATCTTCCCACGGATGAAGCATATGAGACCCTCGGCGGGCTGATCATCGACCGGCTCGGCCATCTCCCTTTGCACCCGGGCGAGAAGGTGGAGATCCCTCAGGAGAATATCACCCTCTCGGTCATGCAGATGCATGGGCGGCGGATCGTGAAAGTCAAGGTTCTTGTCCATTCCCGCCATGGGAGCGGAGAAAAGACCGGCATGGACGAAAAATCATCGGAGAGATCATGACAAAACGTATTGCAGTTCTGGCATCAGGACGCGGGTCGAACTTCCAGGCAGTCATTGATGCGATCGGTGCCGGGCAGATCCCGGCCCGGTGTGTTGCCCTGATCACCGACAACCCGGACGCTTTTGCCGTTGAACGGGCAGAAAAAGCCGGCATTCCTGCTGTTGTCATCGATTATGCATCGTTTCCCTCGCGGGAGGTGTATGAGCAGGCGCTCCTCCACGCAATGCAGGAGCAGCATGCCGACCTGTTCGTGCTCGCAGGCTACATGCGGATCCTGGGAAAAGGTATTGTCCGGGCATTCCCGGGCAGGATGGTCAACATTCACCCGGCCCTGCTCCCCTCGTTCACCGGCCTGCATGCCCAGCGCCAGGCTGTTGAATACGGGGTAAAGATTGCCGGCTGCACGGTACATTTTGTTGATGAGCACCTCGATTGCGGCCCCATCATCCTGCAGCGGTCTGTGCCGGTTCTGGAAACTGATGATGAAGATACGCTCGCAGAACGGATTCTGGTCGAGGAGCACAAAGCATTTCCCGAAGCCATCCGGCTTTTCTGTGAAGACCGGCTGAACATTACCGGGCGCAGGGTCGCGATCCGCTGACCGGTCCCTCGTGCATCCGGGTTTTGCTGGTGTTCCGGTCTCCCCGGCGCATTTTTTACCCGGGACAGTGATACATCTGCACAAATCTGCACACCAAGAACAAGAGTTGTCAAATTCCTATGCGGGAAAAGTCCAAAACCTCTGCAACAAAACAGATCGCGCGGGAGCGGGTAGCCGTGCTCTTCTCCCGGGCAGAGGCAGCCTTCTCCCTCCACCCGGAACGGAGCAACCGGTACGTGGAAATCGCGCGGAAGATCGCCATGCGCCAGCGGATCCGCATAGATCGGGAATTCCGCCGGCGGTTCTGCCACCACTGCTCAGCATATCTCATGCCGGGGCAGAATATGCGGGTGCGCGTGCACCGGGGAAATGTCGTTGTAACCTGTCATGTCTGCAATAAGAAAACCCGCTATCGTGTGGTGAAACCCCATGTCTGAACAAGAGGACCGCTCGTCCATGCAGGACCTCAAGCCGACCGTCTGGATTGGCAAACAGGGCTGCTCTGAAACCATGATCGAAGAGATCGTGGCGCAACTCAAGAAACGGAAAATGATCAAAGTGAAGTGGCTCCAGAACACCGAAGTTGACCCGGAGTCAGTTGCAGTACAGGCAAAAGCCCGCCTGGTTGAGGTCCGGGGCCGGACCATGGTTCTTGCAGGCAAGGGCAGGTCCGCGCCAGCGAACCCGGAAAAACCCGCGGAAAAGAAGACGGCCCGCGAGACGGGAAAACTGCAACGTGCGAGAAAAAGCAAATCCGTGTAGTTCACGGCCCGGTTTATTTTTCCCTATCCTCTATTTTCCCGGGGCACGGTTTTTCCCCGTCGGATAATCCGCCTGTGGAAATATATAAGAACCCTCCTGCCCAATAGATTAAGACTGTTATTTCATTATCAACAGTAGAGGTATCAGATGACAACAGTATATGATGTCCCTCCGGACCATATCATCAGACGGGTCGCTGAGGAGCTCAAGAAGCGGAAGGAGATCGTTCCGCCCGCGTGGGCTGCCTTTGCCAAGACGGGAGTGCACAAAGAGATGCCCCCCGAAGACCCCGACTGGTGGTTTACCCGGGCAGCAGCAGTATTGAGACGCGTCTATGTCGACGGCCCCCTGGGTGTCGAACGGATGCGGAGTTTCTACGGTGGCAACAAGAACCGCGGTTCCAAGCCCAATGCATTCCGCAAGGGAAGCGGCTCGATCCTCCGTAAGTCCCTCCAGCAGCTCGAAGCAGCCGGCCTTATCATCCATGACAAGACCGGGCGCCGGGTCTCCCCTGAAGGCATGAAGTTCCTTGACAACCTCTCGCAGGAAGTCTTAAAGAACCCGCCTGCACCGGTACCCAAGCGTGTCAAGGCAGTCGTCGAGGAGCCCAAGAAGGCAGAGGCCAAGAAGGGCGGAAAGGCAAAGGCCGACAAGGCTGCAGCCGCCGACGGTGCTGAGGGAGCTGCCAAGCCTGCAAAGAAGGCTGGCAAGAAAGCAGAGAAAGCAGAAGCCCCCCAGTGAGGTTGAATTATGGGAGATGACGAGCTGGCAGAACTCCGCAGGCGCCGGATGGCACAGCTGCAGCAG
>JAAZNH010000080.1 GCA_012798365.1 Methanomicrobiales archaeon
GAAAATGGAATTGTTAAACATTTTAACTTTGTTAAACAATAGTACTGGAAAGGAGAATTTCCGGAATACCCGAAAGAAAATCATGACGGACATCAGTTCAATCGACTGGAACGAAGTGTGGAAACATCCGGAGCCCGGCCGGCCGGGATCCGGGGAGTTCGTGCCCTGTATCGAGCGCTGGTCGGAAGCTGAACGGTGCAGGAAATTCGACCGTATGGCAAAGGCGGATAACTGGCAGGGATCATGGAAGCGAATCCACGCGATGCAGGTGTCTGCCGCTTCGCGGGTGCTCGATGTGGGTGCCGGCCCCGGAACCCTGGCTGTTCCGCTTTCAGGGATCGTGCATCAGGTCACTGCGGTGGAACCCGCTCCCGGCATGGTGGAGTGCCTTTACGGAAATATCCGGGAATCATCCATCTCCAACATTACCGTCATCGAGAAGAAATGGGAGGATGTTGACCTGGCAAAAGACCTCGCGTGTCCTTACGATGTTGTTGTGGCTTCCTACTCGCTTGGTGTCCCTGACCTCAAAGAAGCCCTGCAGAAGATGGATACAGCATCCTCCCGGTTCGTGTATATCTTCTGGTTTGCGGACATGCAGTCCCCGTGGCGCCGGAATTATGGGAGTATCTGGGAGCAGCTCTTTGGCGTTCCGGACCGGGAAATCCGGCGACCCAACATCATCTTCAATCTGCTCAACCAGATGGGCATCTATGCAAATGTCGAGGTAACCCGGGAAGAGCATGTGACCCGTTTCACCAGCTTTGAAGAAGCGGTCAGCGACCAGGCAGCGGGACTGAAACTGACAACCGATGCCCAGAGGGCCATTCTAGCATCGTTTCTGAAAACCCGTCTGCACCATGAGGACGGGATGTATGTCCTTCGGGGAAAAACGTCCCGGGCGAAGATCTGGTGGGAAAAAGAACGATAATCCGCCCTGGCTACGGCTACCGTTCTGAATAATAGGACCCGTGAGCACAGTTCCCGCACAGCACGGTATCTCCGGTCCTCACCTGTTTGTCATCCACGATCATCTCGTTACACCGGCTGCATCGTGTACGGTTTTTCGGCATGCCCGGCATATCACTGTCCGGTATGGTAACCTGCACCCGCCGTACCTGGAAGATATCTGGTTCCGGGGCATCCAGGAGTAATTTATTCGCTTCCTTCATCGCTTCCGGCCCGGTTTTATCTGTGCGTTTTTTCTCAAGGACATTGACACGGACGGCATTGCCCGAGGCCAGGTCGATATATGTCGCGGCGGACTTTCCATACGGCAGGTACTTCAGTGTGCGGTGGCCAAGGGAGCAGCCGGTAATCGCCTGGATGGCATCAGCGATACAGCGGTCTATCTCAACATAGACCATCAGGTTACGGTTCCGCTGCTGCGGGTCCATACCCAGTTCCCGCATGCCAATGATGGTCATCCGCGTGCCGAGAATGATACCGGCGCAGACCTCGCCATGGAATGCTTTTGCTTTCTGGAGCAGGAGATCGCGTATGGCGTCCCGGTCGCTCTCGCCCTGAGTGTTTTCTTTTCCGGTCATTATGGAAGGTATGCCGGTGGTGTTTAATAAGTTATTTTGACTTTTGTACAATGTTAAATGATAATACTAATTCCGGGTGGAGACAATCGATTAAGCACTGAGTTCATCCCGGCCCAAAAACCGATCCCGTCTGCCGGCAGTGCCAGGTCTGACTCATCTGCCGGGCCTTGCATCACGGGAAATCCTTAATAGGATGAGATGCAGGTATCAGGTATGTTCGCGGGAAAACCGGGGGACCCGCACCCGGGAATGTTCCCGGAGTGTATCTTTCGGGATAGCGGGACAACCGGCCGGATCTGCCTGTTTTTTCTGGTTCTTGGGGCATTGTTCTTTCTTGATATCGTCACTACGGATATCATCCTCCTGATGGGAGGGGCCGAACTGAATCCGCTGATGGCAGGAATTGTCACGAACCCCGCACTGCATTCCGCCATCAAGGTGGGGATCCTCCTCCTTGTCTTTGGTGTCTCGATCGCAGCCGAAGTCCGGGTCAGAGGAACCGGGATCCTGTTTTACGGGGTTCTGATCACGCTCTGCCTGGTCGTGGTGGCCAACAACCTCCTCTATATCCTACCCCGGCTGGCCGGTTGAAAAACCGACCCGGTTTTAGTATGCACCAAGAGTTATCTCGTTGATCCTGCGGTTAATGGTCATGTTCGGGATAGCATCGAATTCCATTCCCATTTCGCCGTTGAGTCCGGCACCGGGATCGCGATGGTACGTTACCCGGATATTACTGCATGCAAGAGTATCGGTCTCTCGGCTCATTGCCGTGAAAAGGGTCTGCTGGAATCCCGGTGGCATGTTATGGTTGATGCTGAAATTGACTTTGGTGACATTGGGAACCTGCAGGTTTGTTTCCCTGCTTTCGAGAACAAGCATCCCGTTTCCACTCCCGGTTGCCCTCGTATGCCCCGGATCCGGTGTGATATTCACCAGATAGAGGTCCATGCGTGAACAGGTGCTGTCAATAGTCATTCCTGTCAGGACTCCCGCAAGGCCATAGTCCGCAGCACTCACACAGGTTACCTGCAGCGGGGTTGTAAGCCGGCCCCGGGAAACATTCATCACACCGTAGTTCCATTCATACCCCTGATCCCGCCAGAAATTCTCCACCGGCTGGTAAGAATAATTGGCGATACGGAGCCGGCTGGTTGTAACGATGGGCAAAGTCCCGTTGGTGATCCCGGTCAGCAGGTAGGCCCGGGTATCATTGCGTATGGTGAGGGTTCCCCCGGATTTTGTACCATCAAACAGGATCTCCCCCCCGCCAAGCGGTACCAGCTCGGACAGCCTCATATTGCGTTTCAGCGATACTGCAGTCTCGATATCGGAAGAGAATTTTATCATTCCCTGCTCGACACCGGTAATATGCGAAAAATCCGACTGGGCCTTCAGCGACGGGATGTAATAAGTATTCCATGCGGCATAGGCAGTTGCCAGTACCGCAAGGAGGAGCATCGCAGCGATAACCGGTGCAATGGCATCATCCCTCATGGGTGGACCACCCCGGTGAAGAGAACGGTCTTTGGTGTCACCAGTTTGACGGTTTCATTGCCAAGGAGATCTTCAGGCAGGCTTAGGGTGATATTGCTGCCCAGGTCCAGGACGTCTTTTTCGGGAACTACGGCAAAGTGAGCGGAGTCCCACGGGATCCGTTTCACGGATTCACCGGATACGATAATTACCGTCAGTTCGCTCGTTTGGATCCAGTCGCCCCCCTTGTGCCAGAACGTGATGTTCTGCCGGTCATTACTCATCAGGACCGTAACCCCCGGTTCACGGGTAGCCGGGAAGAAGTTGAAAAACGCTGCAGCAAAAACTGAAATGAGGATGATGACGAGTCCTATCATCAGCATTTCACCCACGATTTCCGATACGCCGGCATCCGGCCCATTGATGCATCTCATACGGTTCTCCTGTACTGTCTCGTTGTTGGCGCCGGTTCCCGCCGCGAAAATCTGGTAACTCAAAGTGATTAATTTATATGTAATGTTAACTACAATTATTAAATAAATTATCTGTTTGAATCTGTCATCCGGACGCTGCGCAGGGCTGTTGGCTGGATCGGGTCAGGGAAAAAAACCATAATTCTGGTGTTCATGGATATGAGAACGAACGATGATGGGGTATCGCCGGTTGTGGGCGTCATGCTGATGCTGGCGGTCACGGTGATGATCGCAGCAATTGTCAGCGCAGCGGCAGGCGGGCTTTCAGAGTCGGAAAAAAAGGCCCCGTCTGCCATCCTCGGTGTCAGGTTTTTTTCGGAAAAAGACTATGGCAGTTGTGCAATCCCGTCAATGACCATACGGCATGTCAGCGGGAATGTCCTGTCCACAAAAGATCTCCAGCTCGTTCTGTATTACCGTACCCCTTCCGGAGTGATCATCCGGGGCAATATCAGCGGCCAGAATACCGTGACCGGCGATGACGACTGGTCAGTTTTTACCGGGGGAAAATATTGTGGCGTCCTGTTCATCAGCGATGAGAACCGGTTCGACACCGATGCCCTGCAGGATTCTGCAAAGGGGCACGCCAGCTGGTTCGGGAACCCGTCTGCCACGTTTGGCCCGGGAGATATGCTGGTGACTCCGGCACGGTACTGCGAATCAGCTGACCCGCACAACCCTTCGATGGAGTATCTTTTCCCACAGGTAAATTTTAAGGAGGACTTCAAGGCCGGAGGAACGGTATCGGTAAGGATCCTTCACGTACCAAGCGGGCAGCTTATCTATGACCGGGATGTGGTGATTGAATGACACGGATCCCGGTGACCCGCGATCATGCCGTGTCCCCGGTTGTCGGGGTCATGCTCATGCTCGGTGTCACTATCATGATAGCTGCGGTTGCAAGCGCTTTTGCAGGGGGGTTTGCCGACGCTCCTGAAAAGGTTTCCCAGGCAAATTTCCATGTCCGGGTCAGTCTTCTGGAAAACCGCACCTATTTTGACCATGCCGGGGGCGATCCTGTTTCCCTGGATTCCCTCCAGGTGGTCTTCGAGTCCGGTGAAAAGAAGGCCACCCTCTCACGATCTGATATCGGGAAGACCTGTGTCAATTTTACCCAGTCGGGCAGCAGCAGGACCATCGTAAAAGCGGGAGATACCTTTTATATTGAAGGTGAAACCCCGACCAACTCCCTGACCGATCACTCCGGCCTGAAGTTTGGAAAACTGGTCCTGAAAGAGGACACCGAAGTCACCTGGATGATCATTGATACCCATACCAGCAAGAGTATTGCAATCGGTTCCCTGTACCTGGTCTAGTTCTTTGGTAACGCAAACCTGAATGCTGAATGGTTTTTTGGGGACTGTTACATCAGGAATACAAAGAGTCCCAGTGCCGCGGACAGCAGTACAATGCTGTGCTTGAATCCGGCAAGAATGCTGTTGGAGCTGAACTGTCCGGCCATGATACCGGAGAACGCCCCAAGGATAATCCCTATCCTGAACATCTCGGTCAGGTTCCCGGCCGTATCGATGTTCACATTCATGTTCTGGCCGGTAAAACTGGCAAGGAAGGGGACATTGAGCTGGTATGCGGTGTAGAGATAAATCCCGAAGGAGAGATAAATGATCATCACGTATACGATAGTCGTGTTGGCCCGCTCGCGCTTGAGTTTCAGGTAATGCTCGATGTCGGTAATTGCAATGATAAAGATCTGGCGCAGGTTTGTGGTGATCTCGCTGGCCCGGACGAGCAGGGAAATCGCCCGTTTGACCGATACCAGGCCGATCCGTTCTTCCATACGGACCAGTGCAGAATTAACATACACTCCGGCTTCGATATCCCGGGAAGCAACGGACAGCTCGGAACTGAGCACCCCCAGTCTGGCGCCGGATATCCGGTGAATTGCTTCCTGGAGCGTTATCCCGATATCTTTCATATCTGAAAGTTCCCGCAAAAATTCCGGCAGGTGGGCTTCCACGTTCCGGACATACCAGCGCCTGCTCTCGTAAGCAATCACGACCGGGATCATAGATCCGATGATCAGTATGCAGAGAAACCCTTCGAACGGGTTGTGCGGGAGCAGGGTATCAAACCACCCGAAAAACCAGAACGCCGTGATGATACCGGCAACGATTCCGGAAGCAACAAGGCTGTAATCATAACTGGTGATGTAGGTCCGGAGCGGGTTTTTCAGCCGGTTTATTACCGAATGTCGCTGTTTCTGCGCATCGATACGCCGGAAAAATTCCCGGTCTTCTGCACAAAGACCGTCCGGTTCCCGGGTTTCAAGGGTGGGAATTGTACCCCCAAAATCATGTTCAACAACTTCCTTGCGGGTGACTTCAAGGTTTTCCGGCGGCAGCATCATGGAAAGGATCCATATCATCAGGATGGCACCGGCAGGGATCAGGACATACATCAGCGGGAGAATCCAATCCATTCCCTGCGAGTTGGTCATGCCCTGGGCAACAATCATGATAATGAGGGCGATTGGGCCGGCTACAAAGGCCGACACATAGACCTCAGCCATGATCTCGATTGTCTTGAGGACAAGTTCGAGTTCCTGCCGGGCCTGGTCGCGGTAATACTCGGTCTTTGCTCCAAGATAGGAGGAAATGTCGCCGCCACTGTCAAACACGATCCCGAGATCGTTGAGGAAATCGCGGAGGTGCGGTGACGGGGTGGTCCGCTGGAGGTTCCGCATCGCGGTTATCATATCATCCCCAAAGAGCTCGACATCGCGGATGATCATGGCAAACTCCCGGGAGACCTCGCCGAACATATCGCTCTCTTCATAGATCCGGCGGATCATCTCATAGGGTGGGACGGTGGTGGAGAGGGCCTGCATGTACGATATGGCATACGGCAGGTCAAGTTCTATCCGGGACTTCCGGCCCCGGGCGACAATGACGGGATAATACACCAGAAATGCGTACATGCCCGGAATCAGTATCCCAAAAAGACCGGCCCAGACCATGGGATTGGCAGTGGAAAAGCCAAGCAATGCCACATCAATGCCCGTTATCAGGAAGAACAGCGCCATCAGAATGATGCCTGCAGCGGTCTGGGCGAGATTGTGCCGGCACGTGCGCAGGTATTGTTCTGCGGTTACGGGGAGGTGTGCCGACCGGATCGCGGTCCGGAACCCGCTTCCATGGAGGCGGATCTCAAGGTCAGTGAATTTTTGTTCCGCCTCGTAGAGTGCAGGCGGCAATCCGATCTGCACTGCTAATCCCCCAGGTCGTGGATTGCATTTGCAAGCTCGCGTATTGTCGGGTTTTTCAATGCCAGTGCCCGGGAAAAGAACTCTTCGCGTTTTCTGAGTTCGCGGGTAAGGTCTTCCTGACTCCACCCGCAGTGCGTCGCAATCTCATCAAGCACCCGGGATTTGTGGGAAACCTGCCGGAACGTATCGCTCCTGATCTCCCACTCAAAGAGCGGCAGGGATAAAATCTCCCCGTGACCGTTGACTTCGATCTCATGAATGGAGAGGTTCCTGCGGATCCGCCGTTTGCCAAGGGTGTAGATGGACTGGACAATGACAAGGTCGAGGGCCTGGAACATGACCGGGGGCACGTTGATGGGATCGTGCGTGAGACGATTGATGGCTTCCTGCACGCTCCCGGCATGGATTGTCGAGAGCGTTGCATGGCCGGTGTTCATGGCCTGGAAGAGTGTCTGCGCTTCGCGGCCCCGCACTTCCCCGACGATGATATATTCCGGCCGCTGCCGCATGCAGGCCCTGAGGAGGCTGAAGAGATCGATGTCGCCTTTGACCCCTTCGGCATTCAGTTCACGGGTCTGGGTCGGAAGCCAGTTCTTGTGGGGCAGCTGGATCTCACGGGTATCCTCAAGTGAGACGATCTTTGCGTTCTGGGGAATGAAGAGCGAGACCGCGTTCATGGTTGACGTCTTGCCGCTGGCCGTCCCGCCAACAACGAGCAGGCTTTTATGATGCTCAATGGCAAGCCAGAGAAATGCGAGGGTCTGCGGGCTGTAGGTCCCAAGCCGGATGAGATCAAGGGGTGTCATCGGATCGGCGCGGAATTTCCGGATGGTAAAGGAACTCCCCCGCGTTGATACAACATCACTGTAGGTGATCTGGACGCGCGCCCCGTCCGGCAGCGTTGCATCAACCATCGGGTTCGAGAGCGAGATCTGCTTGTTGGCTTTCTGTGCCAGTTTGAGCACGAACTGGTTCAGCTCACCCTCCTGGAACAGGACATTGGTTGGCAGGTTTCCGTATACCTTGTGGAACACAAAGACCGGCAGATCCCAGCCATTACAACTGAGATCTTCAAGGGCCGGGTCCCGCATCAGGACCTCAAGGAGACCGTACCCGGAAAGATTGCGCCGGAGGTAGTAGGTGAGTATGGCAAGCCGGTCATCGGGAATTGCCGGGTGAAAGTCCCGGATAATCCGGTGAATGACCGCAGGTTCGAAGTGATCTTTGGAATCTGCTTCCGTGGTATCGTACACAATGATATCGCGGAGATGGGCATAGGTTTCCTGCAGTACCGTCTTCTCAACAGCCGAGATGGCAGGTTCGTGAACGGTATACACATATCCCTCGGTTCCGGCCTGCTGGATCTTGATGTAGGAAAATGGCTGTTCGACCCAGTACCATTCAAGTTCTTCCCCAGTAGACAGGTCATCAGATTCGGGCAGGGGGATCTCAGTATCTGGTTGGGCAAAATCTGCAAGTGCCGGCGTGAAATGTTCGTCAGGCCCCCGGGCTTCCGCACCTGCGCCTGCGTAACTGCCTTCCGTTGTGCGGGGGAGCCAGGCGTTTTGTTCATACCGTGTCCTGAGCGCGATTGCAGAGATTGCACAAGACAGAACTGCAATTATCGAGAGAACCGCCAGAAGCGGGATCTCAAGATCAATAAAGAGCGCTATGATGGAGGTAATAACCGCCGTCAGGACAATTGCACTAAGATAACCAATTCCGGCCCATGTAGGTGCAACAAAAGATGCAAGCCCCCGTTCAGTGAATGCCCGGAAGGTGTTTCCGATTCCTGCCAATTCCCCCTCCTGATCAATGCAGGAGGGCGGGCAGGGATCCGCACCTGTCACCAGTCCATCCTTTGTGCGATAAATACAGGTTTTAAGGGTGGCGATGAACCCGCTGATACCGATCAGCGTAATACTCAGAGAAATGATCATGAGAACGTGTGCCAGCATTTTTTCCCTCGTTCTTTCAGGCGCCCCTCGTAAGATGCCTGTCCCTATTCATAGTAATCCGGTGTTGCTGTCGGAATGACCTGTTCCCTTGCCGTTCCGGTTGTAATGGTCATGGTAATCTCGACCTTATCGCCAGAAAGGATGATGATGAACGGGCCTTCGTTGTAAATGGTAATCTGCTTCTTCAGGTCAGTACTGTAAATTCCGCCATACCCTTCTTTTGCAACGGTCCCGTTTGATCGTCCGTCCCGCACCGCGACTTCCGCTTTTGAATACGTAAAGGAATTTACAAAAACTCCGTACCGCTTTTCTTCATCCTCACAGACCCCGTCCTCATCATTGCATACATTGCCGGCATCGGTATTATCCGGATTCTTGAACTTCGGATTGAACGCCAGGTCAACAACAAGTGGGCCGTCGGTAACATTAACCCGGAATACGGTCGTGTTTCCGTCCAGGGTGACCGTTTTGGTAAACTGGGGGATACGGGCGACCCGGGCCGGCTCGCGTGTTGACCAGTTCCCATGCTCCCGGTAGGGGAGTCCATACGGGTCCCGGGTCGTGTAGGGTTTCGGGCTCAGTTCATCCACCTGGAGAGTACTGTCAGGCTGAGATGCAACTGGTGTTGTCGCCTCTGCCGGATAAGGCAGGGCATCCGGTTCATACTGTGCCGAGGCTTCAAACGGGAATTCCGGTGGGACATGCTGTGATTCTTTCTCGCCACTGATCCCACTCTGGAGGACTTTGATGCAGCCCGCGGATGAAACCAGCACCAGGATGAAAAAAACCATGCAGATTCTCACTTGTGATCCATTCATGATTGGTATCCCCATTATCTCTTCAGTGAACCTGCCTGCATCCCGGATGGGGGACCTCCGGACCACCATGGTTTCCTGTCAGGTTTCCCGTTATGCCATGCGCCCGCCCGGACGATTTCTGCCGAACATACATGTTGACATGGTTCAATTATAATGTTTTGTTTTTAACTTTTACAAATTGTTAATGTATTTTAGTAAATGTTGGGGAGATACGTGGCTCCTGCCGGCAATACCCGGCCGGGGTACGCACATATCATGGAGTACAACAAAATACCCTGCATAACGGCGGTTGGCGTGAAGATCGAAAAAGAGATCCGGTTGAAAAACTGCACTGATGGGAGGATCAAAAAAGAGTACCTGCTGTCAAAACCCCTTACCCGGGAATTTGCAGCGTTCTTTCAGGATTATGGAGAAACACGGGTTATCAATGGACTGAAAAAACCGTTCTTTACCTTTCTGATTCCGGGCTGCCTCAACATCAAGGGTTTTTTTACCGAACCGGAGATCGAGGTATGGTATGTTCCCGAATTCCTTTGCTCGGGCGAGGAGTTCCTCGCGCTGCTCGTAGCTGCGTATGGCATGCCATCTGCCGGCCCGCATCTTGCCAGCGTACACCGGCAGCTGCTCGCACAGGTTTCCGGTGACCGGCAATAACCCGGTGCCAGTCTGCTGCACTCAGGAGATTTGTCAACGGACGGCAGGAAAAGAGAATGTATTAGTGTCCTGTGCTGTGATATTCAGGTATCATGCCTTCCGGATTTTCGGACCCGGTCTCCCCCTTCCCCGGCTGGATATGCCGTATGTACCGCCTATTCCGCCCGGTAACCGAAGACGATATCCAGGCGTTCCTGGGATGCGAAGACCTCTATGTCCTCGAAACCGGGGGAGGAACCCGGGCCGTCATCCTGAAGTACGGTCTTGTGGAGATCAACCTCATTGCAGGGGTCAGCGAGGCGGAGGTCTGACTTGCTCCTGACAGCGGGGCACATCCTTCAGAATACGTTGATGCCCTGTTTGCGACCCGGTTTTAATATCCTCCCGCGCCCGCTGCTACCAGGCGGATTGCCGGTATTATCATCGTCAGATGATCTGGTATCCGGTCACACCCCTTTTGTTAAGTAAATTAAGTCAACATTTTCCAGAAGTAAATCAGTAATTTTTTATGTTCCTGCATCGACCTACCATCCCTGGAAAGGATCGGTATGAAACAGAAACTCTCACTCTCCACAACAGCATGCTTTTGCATCGCACTGCTTCTCCTGCTTTTCGCAGCAGCCTTTGCCGGTTGCACGGGAAGCTCAACCACCCCCACAGGAACCCCTGCTGCCCCGGCAGCAACTGCGGCAGTCACTCCCGCTCCCACCGGAGAAACCCTCCTCGTCTTTGCCGGTGCCGGGCTCAAGGCACCGCTGGACGAGATCGGGCCTGCCTTCAAACAGAAATATGGCATCGATGTCCAGTATAACTATTGCGGAGCAGGGACGCTGGTATCCCAGATGAACCTCACGCACAAGGGTGATGTCTTCATGCCCGGCTCTACCGTTGAGTGGAGCACTGCAAAGGCACAGGGCCTTGTCGGCGAGTACCAGCTCGTTGCCTACCATGTGCCGGCTATCTCCGTCCAGAAAGGCAATCCCAAGAATATCAGGACCGTCAGCGACCTTGCCCGGCCCGGCCTGAAGGTTGCCCTCGGGGATTCCTCGGCAACGGCAATCGGGAAAGCCTCCCAGAAAATGTTCAAGAAGCTCAACATCACCGCGGATGTCGAAAAGAATGTCGTGACCCGGGCCCCGACAATCAATGAACTTGTCACGCTCATGCAGGCCGGCCATGCAGATGCTGCGATCATGACGCTTGACAGCATCAATACTGAAAAGCTGGATGTCATCACGATCCCGCTCAGCGACAACGAGATCCTGATCACGCCGATTGGCCCGACAACCTATACAAAGAACAACGATGCAGCAGCTAAGTTCAGCGCATATGTGGCATCGGATGAAGGCAAGGCATTCTTTGCAAAACACGGGTTCCCGACCTACCCGGACCCGGCCTATGCAACAGTTCCGGCTGCGGCAGCAACCCCCGCAGCACCTGCCGTGGCTGCAACAACCAGCACACCGGCACCGGTCTACACGTACTCTGAAGGCAACGTTGTTGCTTACACCGCGGCATCCTTAAAAGGCGTGTCCCCGAAACTCGCAGAGGGTTTCGAGAGGATGTACCCCGGCCACCATGTTGTCATCAACCTTGACGGTACGCAGGCCTTAAAGACCCAGGTCCAGAACGGCGCATATGCCGATGTCTTCATCTCGGCCAGCAACTCGTATACCACGGAACTTACCAAAGGCGGGTACTTCGTTGACGGCACGGTCAAACCGCTGACTTCCAACTACGTCATCGTGATCCTTCCGGCAAACAACCCCGGTAAGATCCAGTCACTCTCTGATCTTGCAAAACCCGGCGTCAAGATCGCCCGGGCAGACAAGAACGTACCTGTAGGTACAGCAACCAACGCGGTCATTGCAAACCTTGCCAAGAAGCCGGCGTATGGCGCAGCATGGGAGACCTCTGTCAATACCAACACCATCACCTACGAGACTTCCGAGCCGGCGGTTGCCAGCAAGGTTGCACTGGGTGAAGTCGATGCAGGATTCGTGTACGAGTCAACCGCCACTGCAGCAAAACCCGGCACCATCAGCTCGATAGCAATCCCCCGGGAAGATAACTATCTCCAGACCTACACAATCGGGGTCCTGAAAGGATCTACCAGCAAGGGTGCGGCAGCAGACTTCGAGACGTTCATGCTGTCGACCCAGGGCCAGCAGATTCTCAAGGATTACGGGTTCCGGGCACTCTGATCCCCGGACTTTATTTTCCCCATCATCCTATTCTTTTACTACACCCCGGCCGGCCCAGGGCCGGACATGACCATGAGCACTTCTCCACACGCAGGAAAATTCAGGACAAAACTGGCCTGCATCGGGGCAGGCGTACTTGTCCTTGCCGTTGCCCTGTATCTTATTCTCCCGATCATCGCGCTCTTCTTCCGGACAACGCCGGATCTGTTTTTCGAGACCCTCCGGGACCCGGCGGTCATCAGTGCACTCACGCTCAGCCTTACCACATCCATAATTTCCCTTGTGATTGTGATCCTGGTGGGCACCCCGTTTGCCTACCTCCACTGCCGGAACCAGTATCCCGGCAAAGTGATCGTTGATACCATCATCGATCTCCCGCTGGTGCTGCCCCCGGCCGTGGCCGGTTTTGCTCTCCTTGTCCTGTACGGCAGGATGGGCCTTATCGGGAAATACGCAAGCCTGTTCGGGATCACGTTCGCGTTCACCACGCTTGCCGTTATCATGGCCCAGATCTTTGTCGCTTCGCCCTTCTACCTCCGGCAGGCCAAGTCCCTCTTTGACCAGCTCGACCCGGCGTACGAGATGACGGCCCGTACGCTTGGCGCTTCACCGTTCCGGGTATTCGCCCGGGTGGTAGTCCCGCTCACTGCCGGGGGCCTTGTCTCCGGCGCCGTGATGACCTTTGGCCGGGCGCTCGGCGAGTTCGGTGCCACTATCATGTTCGCCGGCAACATGCCCGGGGTATCCCAGACCATGCCGCTTGCGGTCTACGTGAACCTCAACGGCGACTTCAATGTCGGGCTCACGATCGCCATCCTGCTCGTCCTCATCTCGTTTGCGATCATGATCGCGGTCCGGCTCCTGGCAACCCGGGAGGTGCCCCATGCTTGAAGCAACGATACAAAAGGCGCTCCGGGATTTCACGCTCGACCTGTCGCTCCGCGTTGATGACGGGAGCGTCCTTGCCCTGATGGGCGAGAACGGGGCCGGCAAATCCACGACCCTCAATATTATCGCCGGCCTTCTTGTGCCCGATAGCGGCACAATCCGGTTCAACGGTACCGTTGTCTTCGATGAGAAGGCTGGCATTAATATTCCGGTGGAGGACCGGCGGATCGGGTACGTCTTCCAGCGCTCGGCTGTCTTTCCGCACATGACCGTTGAGGATAATGTTGCGTTTGGCCTTCGGGCGCGGGGTTGTGATCCGGCACTGGTCAAAAACAAAGTATCCCGCTGGCTCGACTGCCTGAACATCAGCAGCCTGGCTCCCGTAAAAGCCGCTGGTCTCTCGGGTGGCCAGAAGCAGCGCGTGGCCCTTGCCCGGGCACTTGCAACTGAACCGGCCCTTCTCATGCTTGACGAACCCTTCGGGGGGCTTGACATGGAGAGCACCCGTTCGGTAAAGGATGCAATCCGGCAGTGTATCACTGACCTGAAAATACCCTGTATTCTCGTTACCCATCACTGGGAGGATGCCATGGATGTCGGTGACCGGGTCAGCACGATACAGAAGGGCCGGATCACCCGTGAGGGTGAACTCGGGGACTGGGAGTTCTCTCAACACGCTACGTAAGTAGTGGCGATCCCGCGTAGGTGGGGAACCTGGCTGCCACGGGCTTTTTTTTATCCAAAACGTTCTGAACAGGCCGGCTGGTTTCCCCCATTTTACACCGTTTACGGGCTGAAGGTACCAGTAACGGGTTCTTTAAAAAATGCCAGAAAAATCCACTATTCAGGCCGTTCTTTTAGGAAGTTTCTCTGGTTAATATTGACCTGGATTTAAAAAAACCGGGACCGGGTCTGCACGCCTTTCAGGATGTGGGAATCCTGAGATGTCCTTCACCCATTATTCCCGGGATGCACAATTACCCTGATATCTCACATCCAATATCGTCAGCAGGTTCTCGAGGGGCATTCCGGGTTTACAAGAAAACATTAACTGATTTTCCCGTTGTTAAAGTATAAGTATCATTATTGATAATTGCGCACTGGTGATCGCTACGAAGATCAGTGCACGCAACCAGATTTCCGGCATCGTCAAGTCCATCAAGAAGGGCCCGGTAAGTACCGAAGTCGTGATCTCTATTGGCGGCGGCCATGAGATGGTATCATCCATCACTACCCACTCGGCGGAATCGCTGAAGCTCAAAGAGGGATCCAAGGTCTACGCCATTGTCAAGGCCTCTGAAGTGATGGTCGGGGTCGACTAATCAATCCATTTTAAAAACCGTGTGCCCGGTCTGGTTCAGGATTGTTATTCAGGCCGCGTCGCGATGAGATGCACCGCTGACGCCTTGAAGGTTGCATACACCCTGCTCCCCGGTTCCAGGTCCAGGTCCCGGCAGCTCTCGCGGGTAAGCGCCGCGGTGAGGAAAAACCCTGCATCCATGATCACCCGCACCGTCGTCCCCGCGGGAAGGATCTCCACAACCGTTGCAGCAAGACAGTTCCGGGCGCTGGATGCAAACGGTTCGCGCGAAACGATGATGTCCTCGGAGTGCAGCGTTGCTATGACCGGCCCCGTAACCTCGGAGGCTGCGAAAAAGGCCTGACCGTTTGTTTCAACCCGGACAATTCTTCCCTGCGGCCGGGAAATTCCGGCGATCTGGTTGCCGATGCAGAGGAACTCCGCGGCAAACACATTCGCCGGGTGCAGGAATACCTCGGCAGGTGTTCCGGTCTGGATGACCGTTCCCTCCTGCATGATGGCAATCCGGTCGGCAAGGGCGTGGACTTCCTCGAAATGGTGGGTGATCTGGATGATGGTTGTCTTTGTCTCCCGGCAGATTGCAAGCAGTTCCCGGCTGATCTGTGCCCGCGTCCGGCTGTCCAGGGCGCTCATGGGTTCATCGAGCAGGAGGATGCGGGGTTGTAACACGAGGGCCCGGGCAAGGGCTGCCCGCTGCTGCTCGCCGCCGCTCAGGGTTTCAGGGTAGCGGGAGAGGAGATGCGAGATGCCCAGCTGGCGGCTTGTCTTTTGTACCGCCTCCTCGCGTTCCGGGGCCGGTGTCCCCCGCTGACGGAGCCCAAAGGCAATGTTTTCCCGGACCGTGAGGTGGGGAAAGAGCATGTAGTCCTGGTATACCATGCCCATATTCCTCATGCGGGGCTCAAGCGTGGTAATATCATTGCCATCGAGCACGATCCTGCCGGATTCCGGCGCGTGGATCCCGGCAAGGGTTTCTAAAAGGACGGTCTTTCCAGCCCCGGTGGGGCCGATGATGATGAAATATTCCTGTTCATGGACTTCAAGGGAGATGTCCCGGATACAGAAATCACCGACCCGGGCTGCGAGGGACTGGAGGCAGAGCATGACAGATCACCTAGAAAACGTGCGCATCGCGGTCAAGGTATTCAACAACGCACAGGGCAAAAAGCGAGATCACGATCAGGATCGTGGCAGCGGCAACCGCGAGATCAACATCCCCGGTGGAGATGTTGAGATAGAGGGCAATGGGGAGGGTCTCGGTCCTCATCATGGTTGCCCCGGCAAGCATCAGCACCGCGCCGAACTCGCCCATTGCCTTGGACCAGGTGATTACCGTCCCGGCAATGATCCCGTGGCGGGCCATGGGAAGCGAGACCTGCAGGAAAGTACCGGTATCGGTACACCCGAGCGTCCTTGCCACATGCTCATAGCGCGGGTTGATCGCAGCAAAACTGGATCGCATGATCCGGATCATGTATGGCAGGTTGACAAAGACCTGGGCAACGACAATCCCCAGCGGGGTAAAGATAACCGCAAACCCGAAGTTTTCCAGTGCCTTTCCCCAGGGTGTTGATCCGAAAAAGAGGAGGAGGGCGATGCCGGCCACCAGGGGCGGGAGGGTGAGGGGAAGGGTCAGTACGAGTGTTGCGATCCGTTTACCCGGGAACGTGTACCGTGCAAGCGCATACGCAACCGGCACTGCGATAAGGATACAGATGACCGTCGAGATGACGCTGGTGACCAGGCTGAGCCAGATGGCAAAATGGATCTCCGGTTTTGCAAGGCTTGCCAGCAGGACCGGCACCGGGGAATAGAGGATGAGACAGAGCAGCGTCCCGCTGATGATGCAGAACAGGAGGGCCGTGAAAAAAAGCGAGATCCTGCGCGTACCACAACACCCCCCTGTTCTTTGAAATTACCGGTGCCCTGCCCCGGTGAGTACCGGAAACCATTGTCTGCAAAGTTAATGAATTTTGTCAAATATCTGTAAAAAGTAACATACAATGGATAACTTTCCCCATGCAGTGCTTGATTTCCTCTCCGGTTTTCTCCCCGGCAAGGGACTGCTCAGCATCCCTGCTCCCTGTGAGGAAATGCCGGAAAAGCCCGATTGGGAAATTTGTACAGTATTTTCTATTAACAAATTAAAAATGTTAAACAAAAAGCATTATAACATGGAACATCCAACAGGAATAATGTCCTTGGCGAGCACACACCAGCGGACACATGCACACACAATCCACACAAGAACGACATAACCCAAAAAAATGAGCTGGTCGCGAGGGATCTCACCAAAGTCCCTGGCGTTGAACCGGAGCACACCTCATGATAACCCGGCACCATATAGCGCTGACAACACTCTGTACCCTGATCATCTGCAGCGCACTGGTGCCGGATTCTCCGCTTATTATTCTTGTTATCTGCCTGGGGGCCGGCATCGGGACGATCCTTCCCGACATCCAGATGCAGAAGCCAAAAACCCTCAAGGCCCGCACCCTTGCGTGGCTTGTTGCGCGTTTCACCCGGGCTGTTTGTACGCCCCTCATGTGTTTCCTGTACTGGGGCACGAAGGGCAAAAACCCGGATCCCGATGACAAACGGCTGACACATTCCGTTCCCGGCATTGCGTGTATCTGGCTGACCCTTGCGTTTGCTGCTCTTCTCCCGTGCCTGGTTCTTTACGGCAGTTGGGTACCGGAACTTCCCGTTGCATTTCTGGCCGGCGTACTCACGGGTTTAATCCTCCACCTTATCCAGGATGCCTGTACCCGCAAAGGCATCACGCCCCTGTACCCGTTTTCCGAGACGATGGTTTTTGGGTCCATCCGGCCCTGCGATACCACGGACCGGCGGATAGCGCAGTTCCATTACTACCATTACTCCGTGACCGGCATCATCCTGGGTTTCCAGCTGCTGCGGTCATGGCAGGGATTTGCTGCACTGCCGATCTGCATCTTCGGGGTGGTTTCCTGCCTGGGGATGATGATCTGGTCTTCTGAGATCAGCATCCGGACTACCGATGAGCGCGAGCCTGTTCCCGCGGAGCAGGAACGCATCAGGCTGGATCCGCTGAACTTCACCGGGATCCCGGACACTTCTGCATCCGGACTCATGATGGGCGTCTATTATTTTAACAAACGCGTCCGATGGATGCTCTGAATCCTCCCGCCTTTACGGGCAGTCCGCCAAAAGACCGATAATTGTCTGTGAATTCTCCACAACCCGTTCCTACCATTCCCCCTCCTGCGGTATCGTTGCTGGACCTTACCGGTATCACGCATCATACGATGCGGTAAACGGGGCCCGTATTGCGTCCCGATTTGCGGGTTTTCCGGAACCCTGGTGCCCGTTTCGCCAGAACCGGTGCGGATTTGTGTGACAAAATCGGCATTTTTTACCCGTTTCACGTCGTAAAAACCGGTGCGGAAACCCGGGTGAATGTTGGCTTGTTGGGATGACCGATCTCCCTGCCGGATTGACCGGGGTATGTGTTTCCTGCCCGGAAGAAAATCACCGTGGAAAAAGAGGCCTGTATTCGTGTTCTGTTCGCTTTTCCGGTAAAATGCTGGTCTGGGGGTCATGCGGGAAGAAACCCCGTTTTTCAGGTCTCACACCGGAGCATGATCCGGTGTGGTGGGAAAATGGCAGGTTCACCAGCAAAACTCCCCGCCTAAGCAACCCGGCTTCAGGAGATGCTTTGGCAGGTGCCCCGATCAATCTGGCATGGCTTCCGGAACCGGCCACGTGTTTCCCATGACAAAACCGGAAGGGGGGCCGGAGCCTCCGGAAAAATGAGCAGGGGAGTGGGCCGGGCGCGATGAAAAAATAATTGGGGGGGGCTGAGCCCGGCCCCCCCGCCCCGGATTTGAGTAGCAGGCCGGATTTTTGCTATCCGGGTAACCGGAGAATCGC
>JAAZNH010000081.1 GCA_012798365.1 Methanomicrobiales archaeon
GGGTCATTGTTGGTGTGCACCATCATTTTTCCGCCGCTTATTACAGGCTTTGAAAAAACTATTCCGGTGTGGGGCCAGTGTATCTATAGTATTACCCAGATTTTTCCCGGAATGGTGTGCATCCTCGGGGACGTGCAATTTAGCATACTTATGAGATACAATTGGACTACAAATGTTCGATTTCCACCTTTTTATAAGCAGCGATCCGGATTATTGTAATTCCTATGGATTCCCCTCGCGGGGGCAGTGCCTCGCAGGTATGAAACCAGGTCCCTTTCACCAGTCGCCGCCGGCATTATAATGTTACCGGTGAAATAGATCCGGTAGTGAAAGCAACATTTGATGGCTCAACCATCCGCATAGGAAAGGACGGCCGATCGCTCTATGAGCAGAGCGGGTACGGGCGGCCTGAGGGTGACGGGCTCCGGCTCTCCGCCCAGGAATCCCTCTATCTCCTCCACCGCCAGAAGATCACCGTGCAGGACTACTCGTTTGACGAACTCTTCTCGGAATTTGCCGACCAGCCAAATTTCATGCGCAGCTTTCTGGTCTACCGCGATCTCCGTGAGCGCGGCTACGTGGTCCAGACCGGCCCGCATGATTTCCGCGTGTTCCGCCGGGGCGAGAAACCGGGGAAAGGGGAATCACTCTACCTTGTCAGGGTCCTCTCGGAACGGGACCCGATCCGGTTTGAAAAACTGATCGAGGAAGTCATCGCATCGCGCAACATGCGAAAACAGTATGTCCTTGCGGTTGTGGATGATGAGGAGGAGCTCACCTATTACGAGATAAAGCTCCAGAAGCTGGCTGAAGCCTGCTCAGCGCTTCCGGTCCCGGGCCGCCATGAAGCAATGCTTGTCGGGAAGTCAGCCATGCTCCGGCTGCCGGCAGGATCCGATCTCGAACTCGCGGGATATGGCAAACGGCTCGATCCCGAACGGCTGCTGTTAGCCCCGGTTGAACTCCTGCACCTGATGGAGAAGGTAATCATCACGCTCATGCGGGGCACCCTCGCTGTGGACCCGGCAGCATTCCTTGCCATGGCAAGTGAAACCGACCGGGAACTGGCGGGGAAAATTGCCGTATACAGCGAGCTGCGCAGGCACCAGTTCACCCCCAGGACCGGCTACAAGTTCGGCCATCATTTCCGGGTCTATTGCGGCAAGAATGTCCATTCCGACCTGCTCGTGCACGCGGTCGAGAAAGAGTCTGTCCTTCCGATGAGTATCATCTCCCGCTCCGTGCGGATGGCCCACAGTGTCAAAAAGAAGATGTTCTTTGGCGCCGTACATTCCTCCGGAATCCAGTTCGTCGAATTCGCCCGTATCAAACTCTAGAGAAATTATCATGGCAGAACCGCAGAACAACCCCTGGTCAAGCACCCCGTCCCTTGATATCGAAAAGACCTTTGCCGAGTTCGGCATCGACCCCATCGCACCGGTAATAACCGACCTTCCCGAGATCCCGTACTTCATGCGCCGGGGTATAGTAGTCGGCCACCGGGATTACCACCCGATTGCGCAGGCTATCAGGAACCGGACCCCGTTCCATATCCTGACCGGGTTCATGCCAAGCGGCCACCCGCACCTCGGCCACCTCATGGTCATGAAGGAAGTGGTCTGGCATGTGCAGCAGGGCGGCAACGGGTATATCACCATCGCAGACCGGGAAGCGCATGCAGTCCGGGGCCTTTCCTGGGAGAAGTGCAATGAATATGGCAGGGAGTACCTCTCCTGTCTTTATGCGCTCGGGTTTGAAGGTGAGACCTACTTCCAGAGCCGGAACAACCGGCTCAAGGACCTTGCCTTCGAGGCTGCAACAAAGGTGAATTTCTCAGAACTGGCAGCAATCTACGGGTTTGGACCTGACACTGATCTCGCCCATGCGGACAGCGTGATCACGCAGGTTGCCGATATTCTCTACCCGCAGATCGACCGCGAGCCGGCACCCACGCTTGTCCCGGTCGGGACTGACCAGGACCCGCATATCCGGCTTACCCGCGGGATTGCCCACAAGATGCGCATGTTCACCGTTGAGGAGCGGGACGGGTACATCAGCGTCCGGTCAAAGAACGCACCGGATGCAGCGCTTGAGGCGGTCAAAAAGGCGTTCCCGCATGCAAAGAAGTACGAAGGGCATGTGGACATCAAAGGGGCCCAGTGCATAGATGTCAAGGCAAAAGTCCGGGAGATTGAGCGGGCGCACGGCGGCTTTGCCTTCTTCACCCCCTCCTCAACCTATCACATCTTCATGCCCGGGCTGACCGGTGGGAAGATGTCAAGCAGTATCCCGGAATCCATCATCTCCTTTTACGAGACGGAAGCGGTTGTGAGAAAGAAAGTGATGAGTGGGATCACCGGTGGCAGGACCACGCTTGAAGAGCAGAAACGGCTTGGCGGCGAGCCGGACAAATGCTCGCTCTTCCTCCTCAACCTTTTCCACATGGTTTCCGATGATAACGAGCTCGCGGAGATCCGGCGGAAATGCACGGCCGGCGAGATAACCTGCGGCCAGTGCAAGAAAGAGACCGCGGAGCGGGTAGTAGCATTCCTTGCGGATTTCAAGGAGAAGATGAACGCAGTGCAGGACAGGATCAGGGTGTGACATGGCGGAACTGACACAGAACGAGAAGCGGTTGCTTGCAACCCTAGAAAAAGAAGAGAAGGCAGATGCCCCTCACCTTGCGGGGCTGCTGGAAGCAACTCCTGAAGCAGTGGTCCAGTGGGCTCACCTGGCACAGGACAAGGGGCTGGTGACCGTCGAGCGCATTGTTGCAAAGGAATTTGTAGTAACTGATGAGGGGAAGGCCTATGCGAAGAATGGCCTTCCTGAGACGCAGCTCCTCCGGTTCGTCCTGCCCGGAACACAGCTGGCCGATCTCCAGAAACACGAAGCGTTCAAGATCGGCTTCGGGCAGCTCAGGAAGAAGGGTCTCATCAAAGTCGAAGGCCCTTCCGTTGCGAAAGTGCCCGGCGCCTCGACCGATGCCGATGAGGCTGCGCTGCGGAACCCGTCTGCTGCTGACCCGAAAACAAAAGAGCTCATCAAGCGCGGCATCCTGCAGGAATGTGAAACCGTCCGGTACTCCATTGCCATAACTCCTGAGGGCTTCAGCCTTGCAAAGAAAGGCCTCGACCTGCGCGAGGAGACCGGTACCCTGACCCGCGAGCAGATCCTATCCGGGAGCTGGAAGACTGCAAACCTCCGCCGGTACGATGTCACCAAGCTCCCGAAGAAAGCGTATCCCGGCAAGATCCATCCCTACCAGCGGATCATCGGCGAGATGCGGGAGATCCTGCTGGAGATGGGTTTCACTGAACTCTACGGGGATATTGTCCAGCAGTCGTTCTGGAACTTCGATGCCCTCTTCCAGCCGCAGGACCACCCGGCCCGCGAGATGCAGGACACCTTCTATCTCAAGGAGACCCTGCCGCTCCCCAACGGATACGAGAAAGTCAAGGCCATGCATTTATCCGGTGGCGAAACCTCGTCAACCGGGTGGGGTGGGGTGTGGAAGGAAGAGAAGGCAGAGCAGTGCGTGCTCCGGACCCATACAACCAGCCTGTCCATCCAGTACCTTGCACAGAACATCAAACCCCCCATCAAGGCGTTTGCAGTCGGCCGTGTATACCGCCGCGAGACAATCGACACCACCCACCTTGCGGAGTTCGAACAGCTTGAGGGGATTGTCATGGACGAGAACGTCTCGTTCGGGAACCTCCTCGGGACGCTGCGTGAGTTCTACAACCGGATGGGATTCGAGAGCGTCCGGTTCAAACCGTCCTACTACCCCTACACGGAACCAAGTCTCGATGCCGAAGTGTATGTCGATGGCATCGGGTGGATCGAGATGGGCGGGGCCGGGGTTTTCCGCGAGGAAGTCACGGCACCCCTTGGGATCAAGTACCCGGTCCTTGCCTGGGGCCTTGGCGTGAGCCGGATCGCGATGCTCCGGCTCGGCCTCAAAGACCTGCGGCTCCTGCATAAGAGCGATGTGGCGTTCCTGCGTGAAACGCCCTCGTACCGGAAGATAAAAGGAGGGATCTGAAGATGGCAGTCATAACTCTCCCGTACAAGTATCTCGAGCGGCTGACCCGGACTGACCGGAAGACGATCCTTGAGAAGGTTCCCCTCATTGGCTCTGATGTGGAACGGACTGAGGAGGATCATGCAGATGTCGAGTTCTTCCCTGACCGCCCCGACCTCTTCAGCCCTGAAGGAGTAGCCCGGGCAATGCGGGGATACCTCAACATCGAGACCGGCCTGCCAAATTATCCGGTCAAACCATCCGGAATAATATTCACCACCGACCCGCAGCTTGCCTCCATCCGTCCCGTTCTTGGCGCAGCAGTTATCCGCGGCGTGAAGTTCGATGACGAATCCATCCAGAGCATCATGTCCCTGCAGGAATCCCTGCACTGGGCCGTCGGCAGGGGCCGGAGCAAGGTTGCCATCGGCATCCATGACATGGACACGGTCAAACCCCCGTTCCACTACATTGCCTCGCGCCGGAGCCGTGGTTTCATCCCGCTCGATTTCAAAGAGAAGATGACCATGGATGAGATCCTCGAGAAGCACCCGAAGGGCCGGGACTACGCGAAGATCGTAAAGGACTTCCCGCTCTTCCCGCTGATTGTGGATGACGACGACCATGTCCTCTCCTTCCCGCCCATCATCAACGGGGAACGGACCCGGGTTACCATCGATACGAAAAACATCCTGCTGGATACGACCGGTACGGACAAGCGGGCAGTCAGTGTAGCTGTCAACATCATCTGTACCGCGATGGCTGAAACCGGAGCAACGATTGAGAGTGTGGAGATCGATGGCGTCCAGACGCCGACACTGGCTCCTGCTGAGCGGGTTGTCAGTGTCCCGGAATGTGCAAAGCTCCTCGGCGCTGACCTGACCCCTGCATCCATGGCCGGGCATCTCCAGCGGATGCGTTTTGGCGCTGAACCTGCCGGGGCAGACAAGGTGAAAGTAAAGGTGCCCTGTTATCGTGCTGATATCATGCACGACTGGGACCTGTTTGAGGATGTTGCGATCGCAATCGGCTACGACAAGCTCGAATCCCAGCCGCCCAGGACCTTCACCGTGGGAAAACCCCACCCGGTGATGGTCAATGCAGCCCTGACCCGGGAGATCTTCACGGGACTTGGTTACCTTGAAGTGATGCCGTTCACGCTGACGAGCGAAGAGGTGCTCTACAAAAAGATGCAGCGGCCCGAAACGCCCGGCGTCCTGCACGTGATGCACCCGATCAGCATCGACAATACCGTTGTCAGGACCGAGCTGCTGCCGCTCCTGCTGGAATTCTTAACCATCAACAGGCACCGCGAACTGCCCCAGCGCCTCTTCACCGCAGGTGATGTTGTCCTGAACTGCAGGACCCACCAGCAGGCTGCCGGGGTCAGCACCCACCCGGATGCAGATTTCTCGGAAGCCTATGCAACAGCGGATGCCGTGCTCCACGAGCTCTCGATTGACTACACGGTAAAAGAATCGCAGGACCCGGCATTCATTGACGGGCGCCGGGGCGATATTGTGGTAAACGGAAAAATCATCGGGGTCTTTGGCGAGATTCATCCCGCTGTTCTTACTGCATTCGAGCTGGAGCACCCGGTTGCTGCATTCGAATTTGACCTCAGAGCCGTACCGGGATACCCCGGCCCCTGAGATACTCTTTTACCTCTTTTACGGTCATCTCGCCATAGTGGAAGACACTTGCGGCAAGGCACGCATCGGCTTTTCCTTTCGTGAAACCATCGTAAAAGTGTTCGAACGTGCCAACGCCGCCGCTAGCTATGACCGGAATACCGGCAGCATCGGAGATTGCCGAGGTGACCGAAATATCAAAGCCGTTTTTCGTGCCATCGGTCTCCATGCTCGTGAGCAGGATCTCACCGGCCCCCCGCTCCTCGGCCTCTTTTGCCCAGGCAACCGCATCGATGCCGGTAGGCTTGCTGCCGCCATAGATGACAACCTCGTACCAGCAGGTCCGGCCATCAGTTAGGGTGACCGGGATTGCGTTTTCATTCGGGGTAAAATTCCGGCGCACATCCATGGCACAGACAATGCACTGCGTGCCAAATGCTTCGGCGCCCCGGGTGAGAAGCGTGGGGTCATGGACTGCGCTTGTGTTGAGGCTGACCTTGTCGGCACCGGCCCGGAGGATCTGCTGGATATCGTCAAGGGACTTGAGTCCCCCGCCAACCGTAAGCGGGAGAAAGAGCTGGTCGGCGGCACGCTTGATCACATCGATGATGATGCCGCGTTTTTCCTTTGACGCGGTTATATCCAGGAATACGACTTCATCTGCGCCCTGCTCATTGTACCGGCTGGCCAGTTCCACCGGGTCTCCCGCGTCGCGCAGGCCTAAGAAATTTGTCCCTTTCACAACCCTGCCGTCTTTTAAATCCAGGCAGGGGATGATCCTTCGTGTCAGCACCATGGGTAAGAGAATTGGTCGTTTGGATACTATCTACATTTCCAAAAACCGGTCCGGGTTTCACGGAGTTTTTATGTGGCCTGCCGCCCCTATTCATAAGGTAATCGTATATGCGGGAAGGCCACAGCCGGCATTCCCGATCAACCGAGGATATCCATGAGCTCAGGAAAGCTGAAGATCGAATGGGCAGCCCAGTACATGCCGGTACTTGCTGCAATTAAAAAACAGTTTGTAAAGACAAAACCGTTTGAAGGTATGACGATCGGGATGGCACTCCATGTCGAGGCCAAAACCGCAAACCTTGTCTCCACGCTTGCAGCCGGCGGAGCGGAAGTCCATATCACGGGATGCAACCCGCTCTCGACCCAGGATGATGTTGCAGAAGCCCTTGGCAGGGTGAAGAACGTCCACTGTTATGCAAAGCGCGCCTGCACGGTTGACGAATACTATGGTGCAATCGATGAAGTGCTGAACGCAAAGCCGGTCATCACCATCGATGACGGTATGGACCTCATCCACTACATCCACACCAAGCGCCGCGATCTTATCAAGAAAGTCATCGGTGGCTGCGAAGAGACCACGACCGGTATCCACCGGCTCAAGGCCATGGCAGCGGAGGGCAAACTCGAGTTCCCCGTTGTCGCAGTCAACGACACGCCCATGAAGCATTTCTTTGACAATGTCCATGGCACCGGGGAGAGCGTGCTCTCGTCCATCATGATCACGACTAACACCCTGATTGCCGGGAAATACTTCGTTGTTGCCGGCTACGGCTACTGCGGTCGCGGCCTTGCACGCAAAGCCCACGGGCTTGGCGCAAAGGTTGTTGTCACCGAGATTGACCCCCGCAGGGCGCTCGAAGCGCACATGGACGGCTTCATGGTCATGTCCATGGACCAGGCCGTAGCAATCGGTGATATCTTTGTCACCACGACCGGGAACTGTGCGGTCATTGCAAAGAAGCACTTTGCAAAACTGAAAGACGGTGCAATTCTCTCCAATGCCGGCCACTTCAACGTGGAGATCGACATTGAGTCGCTGCGCAAGACTGCAGACAAGGTCATCGAGCGCGACGGCATCGAGACCTTTGTGCTCGGGAAGAAATCCGTGCATGGCCTTGCCGAGGGCAGGCTGGTTAACCTTGCAACCCCCAAGGGTATGGGACACCCCATTGAGGTCATGGACTTAAGCTTCGCCCTCCAGGCGCTCTGCACGCTCCATATCGCAAAGAACGGCAAGAAGATGAAAGGCGGGGTCTACGATGTCCCGAACGAGATCGATGAGCAGGTTGCAAACCTCAAGCTTGCATCCCTGGGCCTTTCTATTGATGCGCTCAGCAAGGAGCAGCAGAAATACTCCTGCAGCTGGGATATCGGGACCTGATTTCCCGTTATTTTTTTAGTACGTTTTTTTTCATTTTTCAGGTCTCCGTGGCATGGTTTATTCCGATCTGCAGGTATGGCATCAGGTGCGATCAGGTATTCATTTGAAACTCAGGATCCGATTGCTCCATGAAAAACAGGATCCGGTTAAAAAATGAAAAACGGATCGTGATTGATCCGGATCTGTTTTTCAATCGCAATCCTGATCGCGGATGAAAAAATGAAATCAAGAGTCGATTGAAAAATTTTTAGCAGGATCTGATTTTTCCGGAAAAATCACAACTCGATTGTGAAAAGTTAAGCTGATCTGCAACGAACCGGATCAGATTGCTACGACGGCACCCCCAGATAATCCCTGGTTTTTCAATCACGTTCCGGTTGAAAAAAATTAATCACAAGTCGATTGCAAAATAAAAAACGGGATCCGGTTGAAAAATAAAAACCAGATCGTGATTGATCCGGATCAGGCTTTCAATCGCGATCCTGATCGCGGCAGAATTTTTCCCATCGATCCTTGATGGAAAAATAAAAATCACGATCCGGTTGAACAAGAAAAAATTGGACCGCGATCGAAAAAGAGTTAGGAGAATCTGTATCAGGTCAACATTCAGAGTACCTGGATATTCACGCTTTTTCAATCATGAAAATGTTCGGGCAATTTCAGGTCCGGACACACCTATCCCTCTCGCCCGGCGTACAGGTATTCCTGTGCCCACCCGCAATATTCCCCGAAGTGCTCCCGTGCGAATGTGCGGATGGAATCATACTCCCGGTTTGACAGCGGCGAGTCGGTCGCAAGGCCGGGGAGATAGCATTCCTGCATAATCCGGCGTATCCAGACATCGACCGGAAATGCTTCGTATTTCTGGAAGGCAAAGAGCAGGATGCAGTCAGCGGCTTTCGGCCCGATCCCGTTGAGTTTCATCAGTTCCCTGCGGGCTTCTTCATACGGGAGCGTCCGGATCCTCCTCTCCCAGCATTCCGGATCCGTGACTGAACACGATGTACCAAAAACATACGGCTCCCGGTACCCCAGGCGGCATTCGGTGAGCCCGTTCTCTCCGCTGCCAGATATCGCTTCCGGGTGGGGGAAGGTGTAATACACCGTGTTTTCAAACTCAACCGGCTCCCCGAATTTCTCCGCAATTGATGCAATCCGGCGCCGGATGGTCGGGATATTGGAGTTGGTTGAACAGATGTACGAGACCGTGCATTCCCATGCGGGCTGACGGATGAGCCGCAGTCCCCGGTTTTTCCGGATTGCCGCATGGACTGCGGTGTCCCGGTCGATCGATGCAAGGATCGCATCCAGGTCAAGGTCAAGGGAAAAATAGTGTCGGACAAATGGTGCCGTGGCACCGGAATAGGTAAGGGTATTTACGTCCTGCCGGATCTTCATAACCCGGTCTTTGACAACCCCGTACCACCACCCGTCAGGTCTCCGGTCCCAGCGGAAGACCTGTCCGCAGGACAATGTTGCATCCAGATTGAATGAATTGTCATTGTCAAGGGTAAGGGTGGGCATGGACAGGTCCCTCGTAACCACCCGTTGGTTCTCCCATCATATTATGCTGTAGATAGATCCCCCTTGCGCGGCGGGCATTTTTCCTGCAGAATGGAGTTATATAAAAAAACGTTATCCGCACCATGCGGCCTGCACTGGCGGATCCGATCGAATAGCCTTTTAATATATAAATCAAATGTCCTGTACTATGGAACTCGCGGAGAGTCTTAAAGAATTCATTGAAGAGGGCCAGGACTGGGAGCGCAAGAACACGAGCGTAAAGGGAGTTTCCATCGTTCGCATGCCTCCCTACCGGAACCGCCCTGCCTCCCTTGCAATCGAGATCAACCCGACAAAGGAAGACGGTACCCCGATGAAGAAGAAGGGTGTATACGTGATGAGCGTTGTCGAGCTGCAGGCCTTCAGGGAAATTTTCCGGAATGAAAAACTCGACAACCTGATCAAAACCCTCGAGGATGTCACCGGTAAAAAGCCCGCCGGCAAACCTGCCAAGGCTGATGTTGTGCAGATCTGATCCCCTCCGTTTCATGGCGTGATACATATCCGGATCCGGCTGGCTGTCCCTGTCCTGTGCATCATAGCGGCCCTCCTGCTGAGCGGATGCCTTGGCGTCAAAACCCCTCCGGTAACCCGGGCTGATCCCCCCTCTGTTTTTATCGATTACCAGAGGACTGGCGGGTTTGCCGGGGTAAACGACCGTATCGTGATCTTTGATAATGGCGCTGCAGTATTATCAGGCCGGACTATCAAATCCGAGATGACGCTCAACAAAAGCGAACTTGAAAACCTTGGTGCCCTGTTTGAAGCGAACCGTTTCGCTTCCCTTGAAGGCAACTATACGTCGCGGCGGGGCGGGGCGGATTTCCTGCATTACAGTATCACGTTCAAGGGAAAGACTGTCCAGACCGAAGACACGGCAGTTCCCCCCTCGCTCGAACCCATCATTCTTGAGATGAACCGGATCCTTGCCCGGGGAGAGAGTAATGCATCCGTGGCTTCACCGCTACCGGTCATCCGCCGGTAAACGTGCCTGGTGGTTTTTCTTATGACTGCATTCAGGGGACTATTCTGTGTCGATGCCTTTACGGACCATGCAGGCAGCGGGAACCCGGCTGGTGTCTGCCTGGTGGAACAGCCTGCCGGGCAGGCGTGGATGCAGATGATCGCACGCGAGATGAACCTATCCGAGACTGCATTTGTTGTGCGGCAACGGGATGGCTTTTCCCTCTGCTGGTTCACCCCGAAAGCCGAGATCGAACTGGCCGGCCACCCGACCCTTGCTGCCGCCCATATTCTCTGGGAAGAAGGGTATCTTGCCCCCGGTGAACCGGTTCGGTTCTTCACCAAAAGCGGCGACCTCTTTGCCCGGCAAAAAGAAGGTCGCATTGAACTGGATTTTCCGCAGGTGCCCGAAGAACCAGCCTTCGCACCGGTTGATCTCGTGGGATCGCTTGGCGTCCAGCCCTGCCACACCGGAAAGAACCGGTTCGACTGGTTAATCGAAGTTGAAACGGAACAGGAAGTGCGGGAGATGAACCCGGACTTTTTGCGTCTTGTGAAAATTCCCATGCGGGGAGTGATCGTCACGGCCCGGGCAACAACCCCCGGGATAGATTTTGTGAGCCGGTTTTTTGCCCCTGCGGTCGGGGTGAATGAAGATCCGGTTACCGGTTCGGCGCACTGCTGCCTTGCACCATTCTGGCAGCGCCGGCTCAAAAAGGACACTCTCACCGCATACCAGGCGTCGGAACGGGGCGGGTACCTGTACCTGGAGATCGGGGAAAACAGCCGCGTCAGGATTGCCGGTAATGCAGTTACTGTCTGGAAAGGGCAGCTGAAAATCTAAAAAAAGTGGGCATTATTATTTGTTGTACACGCACGACTGGATGTCGTGGCCGAGTTTTCCGATTGCATCCGCCCGGCAGCGCTGGCAGTGACGCATCTGTTTTACGTATTTTGCGCATTCATCCTGCATCTTCTTCTTCATCTCAGGGGTTGGCGGGGCGATATTGGCAAACTTGTACTGGGCGATGAGCGGGATCAGGTTGAAGTTGTAAACGCCCATCTCGCCGACCTTCTTTGCAATGGCCGGGATATGGTCTTCGTTGATGCCCGGGATGTACACGGTATTGATCTTGACAAACATTTTCCGTTTGACGGCTTCTTCGATCCCTTTCATCTGCTGGGAGAGGAGGATCTTTGCGCCTTCGAGACCGGTATACCGTTTGCCATTGTAGTCCACGTGCTGGTAGATCTTTGCGCCGATCTCCGGGTCGATGGCATTGAGGGTGACGGTGATATTCCCGACATCATATTTCTGCAACAGATCGATCTTTTCCGGCAGGAGCAGGCCGTTGGTGCTGATGCACTTGATGACATTGGGATACTCTTCATGGAGACGTTTTAAGGTCTCGAAGGTCTCCTCGTTTGCAAGGGGATCGCCAGGCCCGGCAATGCCGACGACTTTGATGTAATTGTACTTGTTAACAACATCCTTTACGATACCCATTGCCTCGTCAGGCTTCACGACTTTGGTGGTGACACCGGGACGGCTCTCGTTGACACAATCGAAATCCCGGATGCAGTAGTTGCACTGGATGTTGCACTTGGGGGCAACCGGGATATGGCACCTGCCAAAATTGTGGCACGCCTTTTCTGAATAGCAGGGGTGTTCCTGGATCTTGCGCATCTGCGCCGGGTCCCACTGGACTTTCTTTCCGTTGACGTCGGCAACCCGTATCTCATCAGCCATGGTAAACAGCAGTAATTCGCTCTTGTGGTATAAATAGGGTGCAATTGTGATATGTGCCGGCTCTGGCGGGCAGAATGGTTCGGCACCTGTATAAGCGATCCTTGTAAACGTTGTATGGGAGTCCGAGACATCATGAAAAAGTCCGAGAAAGAGAAAGGACAGGCACAGGCAGAAGCCCAGAGAAAGCAGATCCTGACCGTCATTGGCGGCGCAGCAATTGCCCTTGTCATCATCGCCGTCATCGGCTATGTTGTGCTGAACCCGTCCGGGGCAAAGGCCGGTGATACCGTTGGTGTGTATTACACGGGTACGCTGGATGACGGGACCCAGTTTGATGAGAAGGTATCCGGGACCCCGCTCACGTTCACGATCGGCAGCAAGAGAATTATTTTCGAAGATGAGGTCATCGGTATGCAGCAGAATGCAACAAAGACCGTGCACATTCCCGCAGACAAGGCCTACGGACCGTATCGCAATGATCTTATCCATGTCATGAACCGGTCCCAGGTCCCGGCCGATATGGAGCTCAAGGTAGGCGAACGGTACTCAATCCGGCGCACCACGGACAATGCCGTTGCCTACGTCAAAGTCCTCAACCTTACCAAAGATACCGTGACCTGGGATGAGAACCACGAACTTGCCGGAAAAGACCTGACCTTCACGATCACCCTTGTCGGGATCGCACGGGCCTGATTTTTTCCCTCATGCCCGGCATGACCCCCGGGTATCTTTTTTCATTTTACGGATTTCATTAACCGTTTCCCGGTTTTTCAAGAATGTAAAAAGGCCGGTGGATTGAGGATTTGTCAAAGAAAAGGTGGTGAATGGGCCCGGCCGGATTCGAACCGGCGACCTCCGCCGTGTAAGGGCGACGTCATAACCGACTAGACCACGAGCCCTGATTCCTACTAATGTCGCCCTGATTGCTATTAATAATACTGTTTTTCAAAAGGGATATCCGGGCGTAACCGCGGATCGAAAAAAGGGATTGCTGCTGGTTCCCGTTATAACTGGTCGAACTGCAGGATCTTCTTTCCGGTCTTGTCATAGAAGAGGAGCTGGCCGTCTTTCATGGCATAGGTCTGTGACCATTCAAGATCGGTATAATATGCGCCCTGCTGGCTCATGACGCCGGTCGGAGTCTGGCATACCAGTTCGGGGACTGTCGGCCGCTTAATCCAGATCTTGGGGGTGTCTGTGAGCTGGTAGTCGGTAGTATAGTCACTGCACCCGGAGAAGCCGGTCAGTTTCCCGTCAGAGGTGAATTTTGCCGTGATGGAGCTTCCTTCAATCACTTTTGACCACATGCCCTTGGTGTCATCATACCACCCGAGCTTCCAGGTCGTGTCGAGGAGGAATGTCGTGGGGATATGGGTTGCTTCGGTTGCAACCGGTGCTGCAACAGCAGGAGCCGGGGTTGCCGCCGGAGCGGCAGCAGGCTGGCTGGTGCAGCCGGTAATCAGGACGGCCATGATAACCAGGCCGGCGAACAAACAAACACTCTGTTTCATACTTATTACGGGCGATCTATGCAGGAATAAATATAACGATTTGAAATTTTTCAGGTAAACATTATTTTCCGGCCAACTATACCTCTTTGGCGAACCAGCCAATAATACCCAAAAGGCAGCAGAATTTACCCGTGTGTTATGGCCGTTGAGCGGGATCGCCCCCGGATCGAAAGAACTGGCCAAAAAACGAAAAAAGATTATTCTTTCTTTGGCGGGACCTTGATATCAATCCCGTACTTCTCTGCATTCTTGTCAGCGATTGCCTGGATGTGGGCGATCTCCGCTTCCTGCAGCTTGGGTTTGAAGAGGTGACGGAACCTCTTCTGGGTCTTGAGATATTCGGTGACGGGTTTCCTGACAACCTTCTTGACTTTGGTGACCGTTCCGTCAACCATCTCGAAGTTGACCCAGAGGCCGGTCTCGATGGCCAGCTTTGCAATAGCAATGGTCTGCTCGCCCTCAAATCCCCAGCCGGTGCAACAGGGTGCATGGACCTGCACGTAGCAGGGTCCCGGGGTGTTGATGGCTTTCTGTACCTTCTGCATGAGATCGGCCGGGTACGCGATCGATGCTGTAGCAACATAGGGTGCGCCGTGGGCGGCAAGAATTGCCGGCATATCTTTCTTGGGACGCTTGTTCCCAAAGGAAACTTTCCCCGCCGGGCTTGTCGTGGTGCTGGCATCATAGGGCGTTGCACCGGACCGCTGGATACCGGTGTTCATGTAGGCCTCGTTGTCGTAGCAGATGTACGTGAAATCGTGGCCCCGCTCGAATGCGCCGCTGATGCAGATCATGCCGATATCAAAGGTGGCACCATCGCCGGCCATGATAACGACTTTCTCTTTCCTGCCCTGTTTTTTGAGGGCAGCTTCAATTCCTGATGCAACCGCAGCGGCATTCTCGAAGAGCGAGTGGATCCACGGGACTTTCCATGCGGTCTCCGGGTAGGGCGTGGAAAATACTTCCATGCATCCGGTTGACGCGACCACGATCGTCTCCGGCCCTGCAGCCTCGGTCACAAGCCTTGCACTGAGTGCTGCCCCGCATCCGCCGCAGGCACGGTGGCCGCAGTCGAACAGGTCACAGGTTTTCTTTTCGGCCATTTCAGATCAACTCCTTTTTCAGGCCATAGAACTGGTCGCCCACACCTTTCTCGCAGAGTTTTACAATCTCCTTGATATCCTTTTTCCGGATATCGCGGCCGCCAAGCCCGAGGATGTACCCTTTGACCGGAATTGTCTTCCCGTACATCGCATCGCGGACCTCGATTGCGGTTGCGCCACCGCGGGATCCGAGTGAGACATTCTTGTCAAGCACGGCAACCCGCTTCACATGCGAGAGTGCCTTTGCCACCTCTTCAATGGGGAACGGGCGGAAGACCCGGATCCGGAGGAGGCCGACTTTCTGCCCTGCGTCCCGCATCTCATCGATCGCGTCCTTGATGGTTCCGCACATGGATCCCATGGCAACGATTGCTGTTTCCGCGTCGTCAAGCCGGTAAGACTCCACAAATGCACTGTAGTCCCGGCCAAAGAGCGTACCGAACTCTTTACCGTACTTCTGGATCGCGGCTTTTGCCTTATTCTGGGCTTCGTTTGTCTCGTACCGGAACTCGTGATAATAGTCCGGTGTCGCGTACATACCAAAGCTCATCGGGTCTTTTGCATCGAGTTTCTCTGAGGGATTGTACGGGTGCAGGAATGAATCGGCCTGCTCCTGGGTGAGCATATCCACCGGTTCGTAGGTGTGGGAGAGAATGAACCCGTCAAAACACACAAATGCAGGGAGCTGGACCGTGGGATCTTCTGCCACCTTGTAGGCAAGGAAATGGAGATCGGTTGCCTCCTGGTTGTCTTCTGCATAGAAGTGCAGCCAGCCGGCATCGCGCAGTGAGATCGAGTCCTGCATGTCGTTCCAGATGGAGAGCGGTGCCCCCATGGCACGGTTCGCGATGGACATGACAATGGGAAGGCGCATGCCTGCAGCATTGAATACAACTTCGGCCATCAGCATGAGGCCCTGGGAGGTTGTTGCAGAGTAGACCCGGGACCCGGCTGCGCTTGCACCAACGCAGGCCGAGAGTGCGGAGAGTTCGTTTTCCACGGTGATGTAATCGGCATCGAGCGTACCGTTGGCAACGAAGTCTGCCAGCGCCTCGACGATGTGGGTCTGGGGGGTGATCGGGTACGCTGAGACAACCTGCGGCCGGCAGAGCCGGACTGCTTCGGCAACTGCATGCGACCCTTCGGTAATTTCCATCATTTATTTCTCCTCCTGTTTCATCGTGATCGCAGCCTTGGGGCATTCGGCGGCGCAGATGCCGCAGCCCTTGCAGAACGCATAGTCGGGGTCAAATACCCCTTCTGTATTTTCATGGATGCATCCCTCCGGACAGAGCGTCCGGCACATCCCGCACTTTGAGCATTTCTCATGGTCAAAGATCGGTTTGAAGACACGCCAGGATCCGGTCTTGTTGTCCCGGGATTTTCCGGGCCGTGCCCGGCAGCCGACTGCAAGTGCCATTATGCTGCCCCCTTGATGGTATCGAATGCAATCTTTGCTGCGGCAATATTCTTAATTGCCAGTTCCCCGGGGAAGCGGTGTTTCAGCGCATTCTCCAGGGTTTCGAACTTGATCTCGCCCGATGCTGCGGCAAATGCTCCCATCAGCGTCGTATTGGTGATGGGGAGCCCGAGTGCCTTGAGTGCGATGGTGGTGGCATCAATGAGGATGAGTTTCACGCCATCCGGAACCGGGAA
>JAAZNH010000082.1 GCA_012798365.1 Methanomicrobiales archaeon
AGTCCCTCCCGCTTGAACCCGAGTTCAGCCAGGGATCCCTTCCGGTGGTGGCAGATCCAGTACACCGGGAAGGTCACGAGCAGCAGCTCAAAGATCACCCGGTACACCAGCTGCACCATGCTTCCCTCCGGCAGGTGGACCAGCAGGTAATATCCCCCGCAACTCATGACCAGCGCCGAGATGATGGCAGCCGCAGTGTCACGTTCGGGTGCCCATGCGAACCACCGTTTTTCCCCCAGGAATGAAGACATCCTTTTCCTCCTCACATCAGAAGGTTACCTCACTCGATCCCGGGGGAATATACCTGCCGGGAGAGACCGGTGTCTGGACCGGAACCGGGACGGTGGTCGTGACCGGCGACAGGGTCGGGGTTACGACCGGATCTTCCTGGCCGGGAAGGTGCGAATGGGTGTCGCTGCCGGGCAGGAATACCCGCGTACCTTCATTCATATCACAGAGCCCGCCAATGGATTTGCAATAGGCTGCCGCAATGTTGCGTGCGCCCGGGTCCGGTGCCCACGGCGGTGAACCGGACTCTCTTCCCAGGTAGGTTGTATACATGATCGCGTGGGGAAGGGTCATCGTCGGGTTGGCAGTCAGCAGGTACCCGATGGTAATCCCGCCGGTCCGGTCCGCCCCGTGGTTACAGTGATAATAGATGAACCGTTTTTTCCCGGAGGGATCCTTCGTGGTGAGCAGGGCAGTAATATTCTGTACCGTGTCAACCCAGCCGCAGAAGTTGTCACTATTGGTATACATGCGGTCGTGCAGGCATGTCGGGTTGTTATCCGGGCAGCCGATGGTGTTGGACCATACCAGGTTCGCCTCCGTCCCCCGCAGGGTCCCCTGCTGCAGCGGGCTCCCCGAACAGGTGCTGAACGCCCCGCCAAATGCAGCCTTCTCTACCGAGAAGTAGAGCTGGTTGGTATCCCCGTTATTGAGGAGGCTGATGATGATGACGTGGTAGTCCTTAAGATCAAAATCCTGCAGGTCGGTGACCATTGCTGCCTTCTTTGCGTCAGAGAAGTAGAGCGGGGCATCGGTTTTTTTGTTTTTGATCATGGTGTTGAGTTCGTCGTAAGCAAATTTCCAGTCGGCAAAATTTTTGCAGCCCTTCTGGTTCCCGGCACCCTCGCGTACAAGGACCGGAACCGGGCCGCGGACCAGGAGATTACCGGTTGATTCCGAGTAGTCGACAACTGTCGGGGCTGCAAACATGATCCGGTTCTCTTCCTGGAGGTTGAACGTGTTCTTGCAGCAGGTCTGACCGTCCGGGGAGAGGTCGCTGCATGACTGTGCCAGCTCATCCGCTGCGGCAATGCCGGCAAGGAGGAGCAGGCATATCAGGCCGGCTGCGATCCGTGCCATCAGAACGTCACCTCACCGGCTTTTGCCGGATCATAAGGTGTTGCCGGAGTCTGGACGGGCACCGGTACCTGTTGCGGTACCGGGGCCGGTGGGGGAGTCATGACCGGGTCTTCCTGTCCTGGCAGGTGGGAATGGGTGTCCCGCCCCGGGAGCATGATCCGGGTCCCCTCCTCTTCAGAACAGACCTGGTTGATTTTCGTACAGTACGCCTTTGCAAGGGCCTTTGATGCGGTATTGGGCGGCCAGACCGGAACCGCATCTTCTGTGCCGAGATGGCTTGCATACACCACGGCGTGGGCAAAGGTCATCGAGGGCATGGTCTTCTGGAGATACCCGATCGTTACACCACCCGTGCGGTCCGTACCGAGAACACAGTGGTAATAGATCAGGCGTTTTTTCCCGGACGGGTCTTTCTCTTCCATCAGGGTAGAGAGTTGATCGATGAGGTTGGCATAGCTGCAGGTCATTGCAGTATCCTTGTTGAGCAGTTCCTGGCAGTCGGTGCCACCGTCACAGAATCCTACCGTGGACCAGACAAGGTTCCCTTCCTGTTTTCGTATCGTCCCTGCCTCAAGCGGGCCCGAACAGCTGCTGTACTTCCCGCCAAAGTCCCGCTGCTCCGCTGAGAAGTACGTGGGATTGATATCCCCATGATCGAGAAGACTTACGACAATGATGTGGTAATCGTCAAGACTGAAGCCTTCCAGTTGTGAAGCAAGCAGGGCCTTTTTGCTTTCAGGTAAATAGACCGGTGCAAAGGATTTCTTTGCCGTTATCATCTGGTCCAGTTCGCTGTAGGCAAATCTCCAGTCGGTCTGGTTCATGCACGGGCTCTTTGTCGGATCATTGCCGGGGCCACTCCGTATTATCAGGGGCATCGGACCCCGCATGAGGATGTTGCCGGTCGACTCCGAGATATCCACAACGGTCGGGGCTGCAAGCTGGAGGCGGTTCTCTTCCTGGAGGTTGAACCGTTTCCAGCAGCAGGTGCCGTCCGGGGCGGTGGGCTGTTCATTACAGCCGGCCGAAACTGCCGGCAGGATCACTGCCAGGAGAACCAGGCCGGCCAGGATGGCGGGGAAACGGTATCTGTTCATGCGGTACGTCCCGGGAATCAGCCGGGAGTTGGGGGAAAAGCCGGGACATTTCATGACCAATCAGCACCTTACAGCAGGTATCATCGTGTTTTGTCGGGATCTATAAAAACACACCAGAATGTCACTATTATATGTCCGGTTTTTTATGGGTGTGGTGAATTGTGTGAATCCG
>JAAZNH010000083.1 GCA_012798365.1 Methanomicrobiales archaeon
CGATCCGGGACATCTAAAAAAAGCCCGCATCAGGGCCTCCAGGCGCTCCGGCGTATATTATCGGGTGAACGTGGTGACAAATTCTGTTTTTGCTATCGTATGCCCGTCCAGGGCCCGGTCAATGGAATCGCGGTCAGCAGTCGGCTGGGTGATATCCATGTCAACAGCAGAGAGCCGGAACACGTACCGGTGAGTTGTCCCAATGGGGGGGCAAGGAGGATAATATCCCCGCGAACCCGGAGTGGAATCCCCCTGCTGGGCCCCGTTTGCAAGCACCTTCGCATTTGACTGCGCTTGGGGGAGACTGCCTTTTTCCGGAGGTATATTGTACACAATCCAGTGCGTGAATGTACCGGAGGGCGCATCCGGATCATCGACAATCAGGACCAAGCTTTTTGTACCAGCGGGAATCCCATCCCAGGAGAGGGCGGGTGATTCGCTGGATCCCTTGCACGTATAACGGTCAGGAAGTACCGAACCCGGGCTGATACCGTCAACCTGCAACGACAGTGTCGTGGCAGCTGGTGCCGCGGAAGCGGTACCGGAAACCGCTGGTCCTGCGGGTGCTGGAACCGGCGTGGTGGCAGCGGGGGGGATGCCGGGGACATACAGCCGGCGGACAGGTCCAGTACAACAACCAGGATCGCGCACAGTAATGACGGGGCTGGGTTCATAACCGAAAACGGCTTTTTATGCACTTAAGCATGACGCTTTTTTCCGATACACTCCCTCCAGCCGCGACAAAGAAACCCCGGAATGACCCCTGGTACCTGCAATGGAGTGGAGGGAGCATCGTGCACGAAAAAAAACCGGCTCCTTATATACAATCCCAGCATCAATAGGTCGTACAAGTGCCGGTAACGGACTGGTTGCAACTCTCATGAGGGAACAGTATGAAAATGCAAAGTACCCCACAGGTCCCCAGCGTATCCCCGTCAACTCCATTGAGTTTCTGCATCACCCTGTCTCATGATGGCAAAATCGAGCGTCTTTCAGAACGGCCGCTCGAGGAATACCTTCCGGCAATCAACGACGCTACCATCGCCTGGATCGATTTCAGCCTGAAAGATGACGAGAAAGAGATCGAACATATCGCGCAGGTGGCTGGTTTTTCAAAAGTTCCCATTCCCAAGCTCACGCACGGGTTTTATTCAGCATATGAGGACTATGACACGGAACTGGGGATCATGCTCCCTTCAGTGACTGTCAAAGCCGAGAAGATGACGGTCCACCCGCTTTTTATTCTCATCCGGGATAATCTGGTCCTTACCGTCCATTCAGAAGAGATCAACCGGCTGCTGCGCTTCTCGCGGTATGCCCAGCAGTTATTCAAGCGCATCTCAGGAGAAACTACACCAGACAAGATCACCCTCACCCTTGAACGGATCATTGATGAGAACAATGACCGCAACTTCGAATATCTCCGGGAGATCGAGATGCACGGGGATGCCATCAGCAAGTCCCTTATCGAGGAGAATGTTGCCAAGCGAATGGTAGCCCATGACATCTACCGCATGAAACATGTCCTGATCGACTACCTCAATGTCCTCTGGGCAACAAAAGACGTGGTGGACTCGCTCCGGTACGGGGATGCCGACCTGATCACCAATGATGAGAAACTGCTCGGGCGGATCGGGATCCTTTCAGACAACATCGACCGGCACATCGAACTCTCCGAGCAGATGTCCAATGTGCTGGCTTCCGGGCTCGAAGTGATGCAGAGCATTTACAATAACCAGCTCCAGCACCTCAACAACCGCTTTGCGCTCGTCACGGCGTACCTGACCGTTCTTGGAACCGCGTTCCTTGTCCCGAACACGATTGCAACCATTGCCGGCAGTGGCATCATGGAAGGGACGATGGCGGCCCAATGGTGGTATGTGCCCCTCCTTGTCGTTTCAACGATTGTTGCAACCCTTGTCTCGTTCCTCTGGGTCCTCCATGTCTGGAGACAGAAAGACGAGGACTAATTTTTTTCACCGGATGCAGAAAGGATCCGGGTTGTTGTTCCGGGTAACTGCTGTCAATCCCGCAGCACGAACCCCGGCTTACACGGCAGCGAGGTGAAGGATACAAAACCGCGACAGTTCACCAGAGGGGATGTCCTAACAGAATGTTGAAGCCAATCAAAAGCAGGATAATCCCGCCAATGATGTCCATCCGGTGGCCCAGGATTGCATGAAGCCGTTTTCCTGAAAAGATGCCGAACAGTGAGAATGCAAAACTGACTATGCCGATCACCAAGGCTGCGAACAGGATGGGGGATTCGATAAGACCAAAACCGACTCCCACGGCAAAGGCGTCAATGCTGGTTGCAAACGAGAGAATGATCACCGGAACGACCTGGATCTCTTCACCATCTGCATCCTCATCGTCATCCCCCCCGGACCGTCCTTCCCAGACCATTTTTCCCCGACAATCGCAAGAAGGAAAAACGCGATCCAGGGGCCATACACGGAGACAAAACCCATCACACCCGTTCCTGCAGCCTAACCAAACAGGGTCATGCCGGCCTGGATGAGCCCGAACATGAAGGCAATGAATAATGCCGCGGTTGCGAGGCGGGTTTTTGTCTTCATGCCAATGGCAAGGGAGACCGCAAAACAGTCCATCGAGAGCCCGATACCGATGAGAGCGGGAGTGAAAAAATCCATGGAATGAGATTCGATTTGGTGTTGAGACGATAAAAATCAGGAGCGGGGTGCCGAAACGATCAGCCGCGGATCTTCGGCAGCGCAGGAGCGGGCGATGAGTGCACTTTTTTCTTTATCCTTGATCTCAAGCATAATATCAAAATCATGAGGTTGTGAATCGGCAAGGAACCGGGAAAAATCATCTGGTACGATGTGTTCGGCATGGGCACCGGGACGTTTGCCCACCTGCTGTGAACTATAATCCACCAGCGGAATGCCGTCTTTCTTTTTCCATGTTTTTTTCTGGATGGCGAGGAGCTCCCCGACCGGTTCGTCGTGGTTGAGAAGCGCATGGTGGAAGGTGTCTGCAATCACCGGTATACCGGTGCGGCGGTTGATTTCCATGCAGTCCGCAAACGAATACATGCGTTCATCGTTCTCAATTACCAGGCGCGATTGTATTGGCCGCGGAAGTGCGGACCAGGTCCTGACAAACCGGTCCATTGCAGCATCTTTGTCGCCATACACGCCACCAACGTGTATCTGGAGCCGTGCAGTGAGATCCAGTTCCATCAGATCAAGGATTGCAGCCTGGTAGGCAAGTTCCTGAATACTCCTTGACACAATTTCTTCATCAGGGCTGTTGAGGAGAACAAACTGATCCGGGTGCATGGTAATGCGGAACCCGTTGTTCCTGCAAATGTCACCGAGTTCTCCTAATACCGGAGAAAAATACTCCTGCCAGGGAAAGGTGCAGACCGGATGCGATGCAAACGGAACAAGATCCGAGGTAATTCGCAGGAACAGAAGTCCGTGATCGACGTTATATGCGAGTATCTTTTTCAGGCAGTCGAGATTTTCAGTTACGGTCTGGCTCAGTCGTTCATCCGTGTAGGAGGCCAGCCGGAATGTCTTTGACGGAGTACAGCCGAGTGAGCGGTTGATGCAGGGATAGCCGATGCGCATGACAGGTGTCCTTCACGGAAGGCTGAAGGAAACGCCCGGGAATCGCGGATTATCCATCCCGTCATCTGTCAGCCATCTGCGTTATGGACAGATATTCGCGGCTTTTCGGGCAATAGAGTTTTGCATGGAACCATGCGCGAAATCGTGCATCAAAGGCCAAAAAAACCCAGGACACGTGTCTTTGCTTCGTGGTGGAATATCCGGGCGCCTTCTTTCATGTTCCGGACATCCTCGACCGTGTAAAGTATGTCCGGGTAGCGGGTTGAGAGGATTCCAAGGAGGCGGCCTAGCTCGGCCCTGGGGACAATCATGAAAATAATGGTGACCGTATGGGAAAAACTTCCGGATCCTTCAATTCTCGTCATCCCGTATCCAAGGGAAGAAAGCTCTGCAATCATCGGCTGCGGATCTCCCGGGGTGATGAGCCGGACGATCACGTTCCCAAGCGAGATCATCCGTTCAACTTCCATGCCAAGGAGGGTTCCAATGCCATATCCTGCAAGGTACGCAAACAGGTTCCAGAAATCAGAGAGATTCGTTAATACGAGGCCGGTCGAGAGAAGCCAGATGCCGGTCTTTGCTATGCCTATCCATGC
>JAAZNH010000084.1 GCA_012798365.1 Methanomicrobiales archaeon
GCAACCATTCTGACCCGCGAGGCTCCGCTCCGGATGGGCGACCTCGTAAAATGGGGGGCGGTCTTTGATTTCACGGACAGGGACGAGATTGCCCAGCGCCCGTTTGGCGGCCAGCGGTTCCCCCGGACCTGTTATGCCGGTGACCGGACCGGTCACGAGATCATGGCAACGCTGGTCGAACGGCTGTCCTTTATCATGCACCAGCCATCATGCAAGGGTATCACGGTCCTGCAGGAATACTCTGTTATCGATCTCCTCAAAGACGGTGACCGGGTGATCGGGGCAATGGCACTCGACGAGGGAGGAAACCTCATCCTCCTCACCGCTGACAGCACCATCCTTGCCACCGGTGGCGGCACAAAAGTGTACGACATCTCCACCAACTCCTCAAGCGGCACGGGCGACGGGTATGCCATGGGATACCGGGCCGGTGCCGAGCTTATCGATATGGAGATGATCCAGTTCCACCCGACCGGCGCGGTCTTCCCGTACGATGCCCGGGGCCGGCTGATTACCGAGGCCGTCCGCGGCGAGGGAGGCGTGCTCAAAAACAGCAACGGCGAGCGGTTCATGCAGAAGTATGATCCCCAGCGGATGGAACTCTCGACCCGCGACGTGGTCGCCCGTTCAATCGCCACCGAGATCCTTGAAGGGAGTGGTACTGCAAACGGCGGGGTGTATCTCGATGTGACACATCTCCCAAGGGAACAGATCGAGACCCGCCTTCCGGTGATGCTCGAGCAGTACCTTGCATTTGGCGTTGACATCCGCACAACCCCGATGGAGGTTGCACCGACAGCCCATCATATCATGGGGGGGCTCCGGATCACCCCCGAGTGCCGTACGACCGTGCCCGGGCTCTTTGCCTGCGGGGAAGTCTCCGGCGGTGTGCATGGCGCCAACCGGCTGGGCGGCAATGCCCTTGCCGAGACGCAGGTCTTTGGCAAGCGGGCCGGAGAGGCTGCCGGCAAGGAGCCGGAGCGGCAGAAGAAGATCGACCAGGCGCAGGTAAAACGCCAGCAGGAGCGGCTTGACCGGTTCATGAACGGCACAAAGAACCCATCGAAGGTCAGGAGGCTCCTTGAACAGGCGATGTGGGACGGGGCGAATATATTCCGGAACGCAACGGACCTCAAAGCGGCTCTTGCGGCAGCATATGTCCTTGCCGACAAACCATTAAAGGCAGAGACGCCCCGCAACCTGGCGGAGTGCTGTGTTGTCGAGAACATGTGCCTTGTCGCATCGCTCATCTGCCGCTCGGCCCTTATCCGCGAGGAGTCGCGGGGGGCCCATGTGCGGACTGATATCACACAATCCCACGATGCCGAACACTCGCCATTCGGTCACACGTTCATCTCCAAGAAAGGCCAGGGGATCGAGAAACGGGAGGTGCGGAAATGAAAGAACTGACCGTGACGGTACAGAGGTTTGATCCTGACAAGGACAAGGAACCGAGGTCCCAGACTTACACCGTGAAGGTGAATGATGGTGCCCGGGTCCTGAATGTGCTCCACGCCATCCATGACACCATCGACCCGACTCTCTCGTACCGCTATTCCTGCGCCTCAGGCCAGTGCGGGAGCTGTGCTGTGCTGGTGAACGGCGAACCGGTCCTTGCCTGCATGGAGGAGGCAAAGGACAACAGCACGATCGCGCCCCTGAACCTGCCGGTGAAAAAGGATCTGGTGACCGATCTCGTGCCCCGCCTTGCCACGATGGCACACCTTGTGCCCAAAGGCACACCGGTTGTCCCCACAAAGGAGGACATCGATGCTATAAAGCCCCTGCGGGACTGCATCGAGTGCCTTGCCTGCGTCTCGGTCTGCCCTGCGGTGGACGTGACTCAGTTTCTCGGTCCCACCGCAATGCGGCAGGAGATGCGGCTCGCCCTCGATCCCCGGGACAGCGGCGACCGGATTGCCGATGCAGTCCGTGACGGGCTCTTTACCTGCACGAGCTGCCAGGCCTGCTGGAAGGTCTGCCCCAAGGATATCGAGATCCCCGGAAAAGCGATCGAGAAACTCCGCTCCCAGGCAAACAAGCGGGGCTTCACGTTCCCCCGGCACCTTGAAGTCGCTGCTATGGTGAAGGAGACGGGCCGGAGCGTGACCCGCGAGAAGCCTACATTCCTCGAACAGGTCGGCGAGGTTATCGAACCGTACGGTCCGGTGAAGGCAACGGTCGGGTTCTTTGTCGGCTGCATGTACAACAACCGGCTCCCGCAGACCGCACTTGACGCGATGGAGGTGCTCAAGCGCAACGGCATCCGTATCATCATCCCGCACGACCAGATCTGCTGCGGTTCGCCACTCATCCGGACGGGCCAGATCTCGTTCCTCGATGAGATCAAGCAGAAGAATATTGACGTGTTCCAGTCCCGGGGCATCGACACCGTGCTCACCATGTGCGCCGGCTGCGGGACCACGCTCAAGAACGATTACCCCAAAGACAAGCCGTTTACAGTCATCGACATCAACGAGCTCCTCACGAAGTACGGCATCGAGCCACCCGCGAAGCTCCCGGTCAAAGTCACGTACCACGATCCCTGCCATCTCCTGCGGGGCCAGGGCGTCCGCGAGCAGCCACGGCAACTGATCCGTCAGGTCGCGGATCTTGTAGAGATGCCGTCCATCTGCTGCGGTTCGGGCGGAGGTGTGAAGTCCGGCCTGCCCGAGGAGGCAGCTGCCCTCGGGAAGCGCCGCGATGCCGAGATTAAGAAGACCGGCGCGGAACTTGTCATCACCTCCTGCCCGTTCTGCGAGTTCCATATCGCAGCCAGCACGGACAAGCCGGTCAGGAATATCACGACCGTGCTGCTGGAAGGGTACCGCGAGAAGGATACGAAGAGCGCCCTGAAGCACTAGTTTTTTTCCACCAGCAGGTTTTTTGGAGACGGCCCACGATTCTCCCCCGGCCTGCACATACCAACCCATATATCTTTGACCGCCCTTCTTCGGATCATGAAGGCCATCGCATTCTGTATCGCCCTCCTTATCACCGGCTGCGTCGTTCTTGCCGGGTGCACTTCAGCTCCGCCCGCTCCGGCACCAGCCACTCCCGCTGCGGCGCAGGACACACACCCGCATTACACCATCGGTGTTGATCCGGACTTCCCCCCGTTCACGATGCAGGACCATGCAGGGAATTTCACGGGTTTTGACATCGACGCTGCCCGTATCGTGGCAGAGCAGCAGGGATTTGAGGTCAGCTTTACTGCTGTCCGCTGGGACGATGCCCTGCCCGCGCTTGAGAGCGGGAAGATTGATCTTCTCTGGTCCGGCCTCACCATATCGCCAGAGCGGAGCGCACGGGTAAACTTCTCGGTTCCCTACTACCGCGTAAACCGGAGCATTGCGGTTCGCGAAGGGTCCGGGTATACCATGGAAGATTTCCATGCAGGCAGGCTCCGTATCGGCGCCCAGAACGGGACCGGCGAGGTCGGATGGGTGCAGGCCAATCTCATCGCCTCCGGCAGGATGCCGGCAGCAAATCTCTCGCTGTACCCGGACGTCACCTCCCTGACCACAGCCCTTGCAGACGGATCGGTTGATGCCTCCTTTGCCCAGACCCCGGCCCAGGCAGTCGCGATCCGGGGAAAACCGCTGGTTGTCATCGGCAATACCGGAACAGAATACTCCTGCGCTGTTGCCATGCGGAAGACTGATCCGGCACTGCAGGCAGCAATCGATACAGGCCTTTCCCGGCTGATGGCCGATCCCGCGTGGGAGAGGCTCCGGGCACACTACGGGCTCGCATAACGGCCCCCCTGCTTTTTTCCCGGGCAATCCTTTGCTGAGGCGGGATGCCCGGTGTCGGGCGGCTGGCCCGGCACCCGGTTCCTGCCCGGATAAAACATAAATACTGCATCCCCCCATGTGCTCATGATTATGGCTGCCCGTACCGGCGCCGGGGGCATGCATGGCAGGAGGCTCTTCTGCACGCTTCTCGTAGTCCTCTTCCTTGTTCTCCTCCTTGTCTCCCCGGCAGTATTGGCAGCCCCGGGCCCGGCCAACACGACGATCACGGTTGTCATGGACAACAATTACCCGCCCTTCTCCTTCCGCGATGCCGACGGGAACCTGGTCGGGTACTCCGTGGATCTCTGGAAACTGTGGGAGAAACAGACCGGCATCCCCGTGGTTATCACGGGGCTCGAATGGGATGAAGCCCAGCAGAGGATGGTGGGTGGGGAGTTCGATGTCATTGACACGGTTTTTTACTCGGAGGAACGGGCCCGTATCTATGATTTCACCAAGCCTTACATGGATATCGAGGTCCCCATCTTTTTCAACACCAACATCTCCGGCATCTCTGACATTGACTCCCTGAACGGGTTCGTTGTCGGGATGAACAAAGGTGACAGCACCGTTGAGGAGATCAGGGAACATGGCATTACCGTCCGGGAATATCCCAGTTACGAGGAGGTTGTCAAAGCGGCAAAACGGGGAGAGATCTCCGTGTTTATTCTCGACAGGCCCGGGGGCATGTATTACCTGCACCGCGAGGGGATCCAGGACCAGTTCCGGACTTCCCCGCCAACCGCTATCAGTGGGGCCCTCCACCGGGCGGTGCGGAAAGGCAACCCGGATCTTGTTGCGCTCATCGACAATGGATTTGATCGCGTACCCCAGGGAGACCGGGAAACCCTTGACCGGAAATGGTACGGCACGCCCCTGATCCCGGCAGGCTTTCTGCAGCAGGGCATTGCAGCCGGACTGGTTGTCCTCGCTATCCTGGTAGTCCTCCTGGTAATGAACCGGACCCTGAAAAACACGGTCGATCGGAAAACCGCAGAGCTGAAAATGCAGCTCGCCAGGAGCGAGAAAGCCGAGGCCGATCTCCGCCACAGCGAAGAGCGCAACGCTGCCATCCTCACCGCTCTCCCTGACCTGCTCTTTGTCCTCTCCCGCGACGGGACGTTTCTGGATTTCCAGGCGCCGGAGCAGGCCCCGCTCCTCATGAAACGGGATGCCATCATTGGCAGGAACATCCGGGACACAGGCTTTGATCCAGCCACAACAGACGAGGTCCTCAAAACCATCAGCAGGGCGCTGGATTCCGGTACGCTTGAACACCTTCAGTACAGTCTCACATTACCGGGCGGCATCCAACATTTCGAGGCGCGCATCATACGGCTGGATGCCGGTCGTGTCCTTGGGATCGTCCGGGATGTTACCGATCAGAAGCTTGCTGAGGAACAACTGCGGGAAAGCCAGCGGGCCCTCGCGACCCTGATGAGCAACCTCCCCGGCATGGCGTACCGCTGCCGGAATGATCCTTCGTGGACCATGGAGTTTGTCAGTATGGGTTGTTATGATCTTACCGGCTACCATGATTCTGAACTGCTCCTGAACCGCAGGGTCTCCTATGCCGATATCATCCACCCGGATGACCGGGCCATGGTCTGGGATTCTGTCCAGGAGGGCGTCACGCGCCACCAGCCGTTCCGGATGGTCTACCGCATCAACACCGCCACAGGGGAAGAGAAATGGGTGTGGGAACAGGGCTGCGGGGTATTCTCTGCTTCCGGCACCCTTGAGGCGCTCGAAGGGTTCATCACCAACATCACCGAACGCAAGCTTGCAGAGCAGGAATCGGCCCTGAAAAGCGAGGAGCTCCATGCTGCATACGAGGAAATGACCGCCACGGCCGAGGAGCTGAAGAGGAATTGCGAGGAACTGGGCAGGAGCCAGGCTGCCCTTGCCCAGGCCCGGAAAAAACTCAATATCATCAATACCATCACGTTCCAGGATATCGGGAATGCAATCTTCTCGCTCGCCGGCTATTATGAGCTGGATAAGAACCTGCTTCCCGAAGAGAAAGCCCAAAATTACCGTGCAAAAGAGATCGGCAGTATTCATACCATCGCCGATTCGCTGAAGTTTGCAGAATACTACCAGAACCTGGGGCTGAATCCGCCCCGGTGGCAGCCGGTCGGCCAGGCATTCCTCTTTGGCATCTCGCATATGGATCTCAGCCGGCTGACCCGGCACCTGGATGTTGACGGCCTTGAGATCTATGCCGACCCGCTCCTCGAAACAGTCTTCTTCACCCTGGCGGATAATGTCCTCCGTCACGGCCGGACAGCAACGGAGATCCGGCTTTTCTCTGAAAAGACCGGATCAGGCATCCGGATTGTCTTTGAGGATAACGGCGCAGGAATTGCCATGGAGGAGAAAGAGCTGATCTTTGCCCGGGCGCCTGCGACAAAGAAAGGGATGAGCCTCTTCCTTGCCCGGGAGATCCTGGAGATCACCGGTATCACCATCAAAGAGACCGGGGAGCCGGGGAAAGGTGCCCGGTTCGAGATGCTGGTGCCGGACGGGGCGTGGCGGATCGGTCCCGGAAAAACATGATGGATAGCGGGAAGCTCTTAAACCGGGCAGCAGCAGAGAGATACCTCCCATTTTTCGTGAAGACATGCTCTTCGGGTTTTCCCGATCCTTGTCTCCGGGAACCTTTTAATCACGTGACAACAGATGTCAGCGTTAGGGAAGACCATGCCGGAACCGGGTAAAACACTCCAGGACCATTTCGCTGTTGTATTCTTCGCTGCCGCACTGCTTTGTGCAGCTGCTGAGATCGTCATTTGGGGAACACCGCTGGTCGAGACGGTCCTGGCCTGGATCCTGCTGGTCAATATCGGCGTTCAGGGACTCCTTGCCGGTGTTTCGCACTGGTATGAGCCTTCTGCAAAGAAGGTGGCAGAAAAACTCGGCTGGGCGCCAGGCAGCCCGTTCCAGAGGGAGGTTGCGGCAGCTGATGCCGCATTCGGCGTGCTTGGGATCCTCGCATTCTTCATCCGCGACAATTTCCTTGTTGCGACCGTGATCGGCGCGTCAGTTATGCTCTTTCTCATGGGCATCGGCCATGTCCTTGACCTCCGGAAGAACCAGAACGATTCGGTCTATAATGCCGGAACGGTGGTATGGTTTGACCTGCTGCTACCGGTCCTCATGTGCATCCTGCTCGTGATGGGGAAAGCCGGATGGTGACGGCGAATCCGAAACGTGAAAAACCTTCATTAAGAAAACAAGGATAACGAATGATTCCCGGGAGCCATGGGTTTTCGCGGAGAGTGTCGTCTTTCAATTTAAATCACAACCTGAATCGCAAAATGGTTCCGGCCGTTCAGAGCCTGACATCAGGGCAGGAGGGAAAAGCAGGATGCAGCTCAGGGGTCCTGCGGATATCCGGCCCGGGCCGGACCCGAACCGGCAGGCGGGTCATGGGGGGTCGGGCAGGGGCAGACCCGTTTTGTACACGGCCGGCCCGGGTCGCGGACTGGGAAGCCTTTTCCCGGATTTCCGGGGAAAACAGGTACCGGGATCTACTGCGTTTTGCCGGTTTTTTCCCTGCAGTCCGGTTTTTTTTGGAGCCGGAAGCATAATTGCCCCTGCCCGACCCCCCTTTTCACTCAAGCGAAAAGTAGCATTATTTCCTGTGGAAACTCCTTCGGATATTTGCCTCGTTTCCCTCCATCGGAAGCCAAGGGGGGTCGGGCCGGGCCGGTTGTTGGAAAAATTCCCGGCCCTGATTTTTTTTTTAAATTTTTCAAACGCGGTTTGGATCCTGGTGGCCCTGCACGGTCACGCGGGTTCCTGCGACACGTCCCGGTTCACAGCCCATGTTGCGATCCCATCTTCCAGCATTCCATAGATTATCCCCGCGACCAGCAGCAGGCCGGCACCCAGGTAATTATGCGCAGATAGCGGCACGATGCAGAGCTGCAGGCTGAAGAGTGCGCCAAGCCCTGCGCCCCGGGCAAGGGGACCAAGCGGGATCCCTTCAGCAAACCCGATGACAAATCCCTGGAGGCTGCGGCTGAATACAATCGTGACCATGAACCATACTTCGGGCGTGATGCCCGGGGGGGCCATGAAAAGAAGGCTGCCGGCGCAATAGAGGCCGGTGATGATCCCGATGGTGGTCGTAATGAGAATGCGTTTCTTCTGCACCCTGATCCCTCAGAGAACAAAGGATGCCGGTCGGGGATAATAGTTCCTTTGGCAGCCCGCCATACCGCGGGGAGAGAATTTGCAGACCCATGCAC
>JAAZNH010000085.1 GCA_012798365.1 Methanomicrobiales archaeon
ATTATCCGGAATATCCCACTGATGAGTTTTAAGGAACTATCCCACACGGCCGATGTCAGGATGCGGATCGAAGCACCGGCACTGGATATGCTCTTTTCTGAGGCATTCCTTGCATTGATGCAGACGGTCTTCGGGAGCAACCGGCGCGGCGGGCACCAGAAAACAATCCAGGTTGAAGCCGATGATATCGAGACGCTACTCTTAGACTTCCTCTCAGAAGTGCTGTTTGTCTGCGAAGTTGAAGGCCTTGTGTTTGCATTTGCAAAGGTTACGATATCCGGTCATACTCTCACTGCGGTGCTTGACGGTGAACCGTTTGACCGCTCAAGGCATGCTGCAGGTACGGAAGTGAAGGGGATCTCCTATTCGGGACTTGCCATCACGCATGACACGAACGGTTATATGGTCGATATCTTATTTGATGTATAACGGAAACTGAGGTGACTGCAGATGATCGATGGTGTGAAGCGGGCCGGGACAGATGAATGGGAAATTCCCGTCGGATATATCCCGGGGATGCGTGTACCCGGCCGGTTTTTCCTTTCCGAAGCCCTGGGCGCAATTCTTGAACCGGGAGCAATCCAGCAGCTTGCCAATGTCGCAACCATGCCCGGGATTATTACAAACTCTCTTGGTATGCCGGATATCCACTGGGGGTACGGGTTTCCCATCGGCGGGGTAGCTGCATTCTCCCTTGAGGAGGGAGTTATTTCCCCTGGCGGCGTGGGGTTTGATATTAACTGCGGGGTTCGTCTTCTTACCACACCTCTTACCCGCAACGATGTTGCCGGCCGCAAGGATCTCATCGATGATCTATTCCGGGCAGTTCCGACCGGTGTGGGCGCGAAGAGTTCATCGCTGAAAGGGTCGGCAAAATCGCTTGAGGAAATGATGAATACCGGCGCACGCTGGGCGGTCGAGAACGGTTTTGGCGTCCCCCGCGATCTTATCCGGTGTGAAGACAGCGGCTGCATGAAAGCAGCAGACAGCAGTGCAGTATCAGCAAAAGCCCGGCAGCGGGGCATACCGCAGGGGGGTACCCTGGGTTCCGGTAATCATTTTCTCGAAATCCAGGTGGTAGCGGAGATTTTTGATGCACCCGCCGCAAAGACATTCGGTCTTACCCAGGGCCAGGTCTGCTGCATGATTCACTGCGGTTCGCGCGGGCTGGGTCACCAGGTTTGCACGGATCACCTCAAAATCCTGGAAGGCGCCATGAAGAAATATCATATTTCCCTGCCGGACCGCCAGCTTGCCTGCGCGCCCCTCCAGTCCCCGGAAGGGAAGGCCTATTTCGGCGCCATGGCTGCGTCAGCGAATTATGCATGGGCGAACCGCCAGATTATCATGCATACCGTGCGGCAGGTTCTCTCCAAAAAGTTCAACATTGACTATGATGACATGCCGCTTGTCTACGATGTTGCGCATAATGTTGCCAAGATCGAAGAGCACATTGTCGGGACAACCCGGGAAAAGGTCTGCGTTCACCGCAAGGGTGCCACCCGGGCATTTGGCCCAGGCTCTCCGGACCTCCCGCAGGAACTCACCGCAATTGGCCAACCAGTTATCATCCCCGGCAGTATGGGGACCTCATCCTATGTTCTCTGCGGGACGGCAACAGCTATGGAACGGACTTTTGGCAGCACGTGTCACGGGGCGGGCCGGGTTATGAGCCGCACCCAGGCCAAGAAGCGGCTGAGTGGAAAAGAGGTTGCCGCACACCTGGCAAAAGAAGGGATCATTGTCCGCGCTCCCCATGAGAATGCCATTGCCGATGAAGCCCCGGATGTATACAAACCCAGCGACGAGGTTGTCGGTGTTGTCCATAATGTTGGCATCTCCCGGCTTGTTGCCCGGCTTGTTCCGGTCGGGGTGATCAAGGGGTGAATGCCCGGGCGGGTTTTGTCTGGGCAACCCGGCAGCATTTCTGCCGGTTTATCGAAGATTCCGGGATAGGGTGCGAACTTATTACCCCGCATATGCTGGCAGCTCCGTTCTTCCGGCCAACTCTCTCCTGCCTTATCATCCCCACGGGTTTTGGCAACCCGGCATACTCAAACCTCCTTCCTGCCCTGCGGGCATCATCTGAACGAATCAACCGGTTTGTGGAGAAGGGTGGCAACCTGCTGGTCTTCGGGGCAGCCGTGGATAACCCGGAAGCGTACGACTGGCTGCCATTCCCGCTCCGGTACTGTCATGATCATCACCCGCGGACAATCCGTTTCTCTCCGGAATCAGAGACCCGGACGATCATCGCGGATTACGATGCATCGTGTGTCGAATGTGACGGCACGTTCAGCGTATTTGAAGCCGATTGCCCGGGACGGTGTGGTGATTCTGCGGTCCTTGTTCAAAAGACTCTTGGGAACGGTACCGTGATAGTCACAACCATCCATGAGTATCCTTCACGAACGTTCCTGCAGGATTTCTGCCGGCGTGGGCCGCCGGTAGTATTCTAGATCCGGAACGCTTCGCTGCTGTTTTTATGCTTTCGGCTTTATACGCAATCTTCTTCTAGATAGAGAATCACCAGACTATGAGGTAGTTCCGATGCACCAGTACTCCGTATCCTGTAGTGCAGGGGCCGATGATCTCGAACCCGTTGTCCTTGCAGTCCACGATCTGATCCACCGCCTCCCGGTCACGGCAAAGTCCCGGGATAAAGATGGAATCCGGGTTGAAGAAGGCAGGGTCATAGACCGGCATTATAACGGGCCGGTGTTAATCGACGCCATACGGACAAACAAGCTCATCAAGATCACCCCCCAGAGCGGAGCTTACATGGGAATTCCCGTTACCGTGACCCCCATCCGTGACAAGGACGGGGAAGCAATTGGTGCAATAGGCGTTGTTGACATCACTGGTATCTTCGATCTTGCAACGCTTATGGAACACCAGACCGCAATTGTCCGGCAGGTGTGCGGCAGGGATCCCTGCCCGCTTCCGGCGGAACGCATTGAATCCAAGAGGTGATAGTATACCTGAATCAGCATTCAAGGTCCTCGAGATACTCGAGCGCTCCCCTGAACCGATCTCCGGGGAAATTATCAGTAACGAACTGAAGATTACCCGGTCTGCCGTCTGGAAGAATATCAAGGAACTCCGCGAGATGGGCTATGAGATCCAGTCCTCCCAGAAAGAAGGGTACCGCCTGGTCAGCTCCAGTAGCCGGTTGTATCCGTATGAGGTCCAGAAAAAACTCGGCACCGCGGTGATTGGGAAGAAGATGCGCTATCTGGCCGATACTCCTTCTACCAATATTGTGGGAAAACAGCTCTGTTCTGATGGAAATCTTAAGGACCTGCACGGAACGGTCATCATTGCCGAGGAGCAGACCGGCGGAGTCGGGCGGATGGGAAGAGCATGGATCTCCCCTGCGGGAGGGATATGGATCACCATCATTCTCAAGCCCCATGTTCCGGTGGACCATATTTTCATGATCACGATGGCCGGCTCCGTTGCCGTTGCCCGTGCAATCCGCAAGGAGTTCGAACTGGGCGCCCTCATAAAATGGCCTAATGATATCTTCATCGGCAAGAAAAAGATCGGCGGGCTCCTTTTGGAAATGTCGGCAGAAGCAGATAACGTGCACTACTGCCTCCTGGGTGTCGGGATCGATGTGAATAATCCGGTCAAGGACTTTGCGGCTGACCTGCAGCGTGACATCACCTCCATCAGTGCAGAGGTAGGCCATGATGTTGACCGGGCCTCGTTCCTGGCAAGAATCTTAAAAGAGTTCGAGAACCGGTTCCAGCTGGTTGAGAGTGGTGAATATGAGGCAATAACCCAGGAATGGAAGAGCCTCTCGGCAACCCTTGAGAACCGTGTCCTCATCCGCACCCTGAAGAACAGTTTTGAAGGCGAAGCGATCGATATCGATGAATTCGGCGCGCTTATCGTCAAGAAAGACAACGGCAAACTTGAACGCGTCATAGCCGGTGACTGTACCCACCAGTGATTTGTGGGAAAAAGACACTTTTTTATCGTCAACCATCATTCTAAATCTAGTTGACGATGTTTGGAGATATCGAGCGTTCCCGGATTATTGCATACACGGCGGCATTCATTGGTCTCATCGCTCTCGGGAGCTGGATCTCCCTGCCCCTGGGCAATATTCCGCTTACCCTCCAGACCCTGTTCATTCTCCTTGCCGGTATTATCCTGCACCGCTATGGTGCCCTCCCGGTCCTGTTATACGTGGTACTGGGTGTGCTTGGGTTGCCCCTGTTCCATAATGGCACGGCCGGTATCGGTGTCCTTCTCGGACCCAGCGGGGGCTATCTTATCGGGTTTATCTTCGCAGCCCTGGTTGTGGGGTTTTCTTACGAGCATACATCCCGTCTTATCCGGATTGGCGGGATTGTCCTGGGCACGTTTGTAATCTACCTGTTTGGTGTTGCCTGGCTCATGTATTCGATGAATCTGGGTTTTGTACCGGCAGTAGTAACCGGCGTGCTTCCGTTCCTGCCGGGTGACGCGATCAAGGCTGCTGCTGCCTGCCTGATTGGTGAGCGGGTTGCATGATCCGGTTCACCCGTGTCTCCAGGGGGATACTCTCTCTTGATTCCCTGGACCTTGGTCCCGGCCTGATCTCTGTTATCGGCCCCAATGGCAGCGGAAAAACCACATTCCTCAAAGTCTGTGCCGGCATTACCCGCCCTGGTTCCGGGTCCGTGGAGATTGATGGCAAAGACCCGAGAAAGACCGATATCGGCTGGGTCAATGAGTTTCCGGATCGGAACTTCCTGTTTGATGGTGTTTCTGACGAAGTATCGTCCGGACTGCGTTTCGCTCATCTTACCCCTGATGAGATCAAAAGAAGAACACGGGATACCCTGAAATCCCTGGAGTTATTGCACCTCGCCACCCGATCTGTCCAGGAATTGTCGGGCGGAGAAAAAGTCCTTATTGCCCTTGCTGCCGCAATCGCACCTAATCCGTCAGTGCTTGTGCTTGACGAATGTGATTCGCATCTTGATGCGCGCAGTATCCAGTCTGTCGGCAGGATCATCCATGCGCTGACAATCCCGTACATCATAGGGAGCACGCAGGACATGGAAACTGCTGCAC
>JAAZNH010000086.1 GCA_012798365.1 Methanomicrobiales archaeon
ATTATCCGGAATATCCCACTGATGAGTTTTAAGGAACTATCCCACACGGCCGATGTCAGGATGCGGATCGAAGCACCGGCACTGGATATGCTCTTTTCTGAGGCATTCCTTGCATTGATGCAGACGGTCTTCGGGAGCAACAATGACCTCGCCCTGTCCGGCGCGATCATGTGGATTAGAATACATGATGCTAAGTGAATACGCCGCTAAAGGCTAAAAACGGTTATGGAGCAGGGGAGCCTAAACTCCGACTATCCTGACCACAACATCTACGTACTTCTCTTTGAGTTCGTACGCATTTGTTCCATCCGCATTCCTCGTTGCGCGCAGGATGCCGATACGGGATGCGATGATTCCAACCATAGATGCAATCGCGTGGAAAGTTACCGTAAAATGCTTCTGGAGCTCGGTAACGAGTTCAGCAATCGTGAGGGCTTTTGTCCTGACAAAATGACGGAGGACTTCGCGTCGTATCCCGGTCTTATCCTTCGAAAGGTATGACCGGAGACGCCCCTCAATAATCTTCTTGATCTCTGAGGGAGATCTCATACATGTAGTCTCCCAGTTCACTGTATATATAATTTGCTATTTTATGCGTTTTAAAAACCCTGAATTCAAAACTGACCGTTTTACAAAGGGACAAAAATATTCTGCGCAATCCGGTTTATGGCCCAATGTACAGGATGAAAATCCCCCCATTCAAGACAGTCTGCCGTCTGCTACCTATTTAATCGTTGACTGACAGATGTGTATGACATGGGATTGATCAATTACAATATCGAAAAATACACACCCAAGCAACTGGTGATAATCCCTCTCACCCTTCTTGTCATCTCGCTTATTCTGGTATCCCTGAATATTGCATCGACCGGAATGCCGGTGAAGCCGGGTATTGATTTCTCCGGTGGGACTGCAGTGACGCTTGCTACCACGGACACTACCGATCAACTGAAGATAACCTTTGCAGCCTATCCTCTGACCGACATCAGTCAGGGAGTCAATGACGGAAAGTTCCTCAAATTCGGCCCCATGAGTGATACCCAGTTCCGCTCGCTGTCGGAATTGATCAGCCAGAAATATCCTGATGCAAAGATAGACCAGATTGGGGAGTCGTTTGGTAAGACACTCCAGCAGCAGGCCGTCCTGGCACTCATCTTCTCATTCATCGGCATGGCCATTGTCATTTTCTTATCATTCCGGACATTTGTGCCATCTGTCGCCGTTGTAGTTTCGGCATTTGCTGACATGGTCATGACCGCTGCGACCATGAACATTATCGGAATTCCCCTGACCCTTGGGACCACGGCAGCGCTGCTCATGCTCATCGGGTATTCAGTAGACAGCGATATCCTGCTCACCAACCGCGTCCTTAAACGGCAGGGAAAACTGGCCGACAAACTCAAAGGAGCCTTTGACACGGGCATCATCATGACCACCACCACATTTGCCGCGATAACGGCAATGCTGATTGTTTCCTGGATAGGATCCGTCCAGATCCTGATGGAGATCTCCGCTGTCCTTCTTATCGGCCTGGTCTTTGATGTTCTCAACACCTGGCTGACCAATGCTGCGCTTATCAAGTGGTACGTCCAGAAAGGAGGCGGAAAATGAATTCGAAGGAGCTCAAAGGGATAGTCAGCGACTGGAGAGTTGCGACACTCCTCATTCTGGTCGTCATCTCGGTCTTTGCGATCTACCCGCACTTCGATGAGGAAGGACACCTCGCCACCAACCTCCAGTATGGCCTGGATCTCCAGCAGGGAGCGTGGATCCAGCTTGAATTCAATGCCGAGGTTGTCGGATTTGAGACAAACCAGCCGGTCGGGAAATTCATCGACGATCTTTCAGCAAAACTCGACACGGAAGTCCAGCTTGTTGATGAGACCCATCTTGAGATCCGGAAAAAATACTCCCAAGCTGAACTGGAACCTGTCTTTGCTGCTGCAGGCGGCAAGATAACCACATATAGTCCAGGCGTCTCCAAGGCCACGGCAGAAACTGCAAAACTCGTGCTGGAAAACAAGATCAACTCGTTTGGGACAAAGGATGCAAAAGTCCAGACCCTCACCGGCATGAACAATGTCGCCCGGTATGTCCGTATCGAACTTGCCGGTGTTGATATGAACCAGGCACAGGAGATCGTGGGCAAACAGGGCAAGTTCGAAATCCGGGTCCAGACAACCGGCAATGAATCCGAACATGTCCTCTTCGGTGACACCATCACCAGTGTCAAGAATCCCGAAAAGGACCTGGAAAGCGGGTCCTGGGGTGTCCAGTTCACCCTGAATGAAGCAGGTGCAAAAGCATTCCAGGAAGGTGCAATCAAGTACGGTGCAACCCAGGAACCGGAAAAACACAACCTGGTTATGCTCCTCGACAATAAGACGGTCTATTCCGCCCCGCTCAATGACCGCCTCGCCGGTTCACTGCGGACAGAACCTGTCCGGGTCCTTGTTGCATCGACCGGAACGGGCAATTACGGGTTGAGCCAGGCACAGAACCTCGAGATTCACTTACGAGCCGGGGCATTACCGGTGGAAGTTAACGTTGCCGGCTCGGGCGGGGTTACTGCACCCCTCGGGGAACGCTACAAGATGATGGCGCTGCTTGCAGGCATCTTCGCCCTGCTCACAGTTGCCTTTGTCATCTACTACCGGTACCGTGAGCCCGGCATTGTCCTCCCGATGGTCCTGATCAATGCATCCGAGATCCTCATCCTGCTCGGGTTCATCAGCCTGATCCGCTTCCAGCTGGATCTTCCGACAATCGCGGGTCTGATCGCGGTACTGGGCACGGGTATTGACCAGCTTGTTATCATCACCGATGAAATCCTGCATGAGGGCAAGGTGCCTTCACCAACCCTGTACATGAAACGGCTCTCCCGGGCGCTGGCAATCATTGTCACCGCGGCAGCAACCGTCTTCATCGCCATGGCACCCCTTGCGGTTATGGACCTTTCAACCCTCAAGGGCTTTGCCATCATCACCATCCTCGGCGTC
>JAAZNH010000087.1 GCA_012798365.1 Methanomicrobiales archaeon
CGCTGCACCCAGGAGTGCGCAGCGGGATTTGAGCGTTGCCGTGATACCGGCTTTTGCAACGCTGATGGACTGCTGTTCCATGGCCTCGTGCAGGGCCGAGCGGTCGCCTTTCTCCATCTTGTCCATCTCATCGACAGCTGCAACACCCATATCGGCAAGCACCAGCGCACCAGCTTCAAGCGTCCAGCGCCCTTCCCCAAATTCGTCCTTGACTGCGGTTGCGGTAAGGCCGGCAGCAGTGGAGGACTGGCCGCTCGTGTAAATAGCCCGGGGCGAGAGTTTGACGACGTACCGGAGGAGCTGGCTTTTTGCAATACCGGGGTCCCCGATAAGAAGGACATGGATGTCGCCACGGAGCCGGCTCCCGTCCGGCATATCCTTGGACATGCCGCCAAAGAGCTGGAAAGCGATAGCCTGCTTCACATCGCCGCCGCCATAGATGGTCGGGGCAATGGAGTGGGTGATCATGTCGTAGATCCGCGGGTCCTTGCTGAGCCTTATGATCTCGTCCTCGTCCTTCTCATCGATCTGGACTTCCTCAAATTCCTTTTCGGCTACTTCGATGGAGTTGCATTCAATAAAGATATCAAAGACCGTACTCTTCTCGCCCTTGATCACGCGCTGCATGGAGCGGAGGATGCCGTTGATGATGACCCGGTCGCCCGGGGAGATCGTGCCGCAGAGGTCGTCGGTGACATCGATGTCCATTGTCTGCGGCTGCTCGCCGCCCCGGAGTCCCTCGGGGGATTCCTGCACCCGGAGTTTCTGCGAATCGATGAACCGGGACCGGGCCGGGATGAGATCAAGTTTCTTGAACGTGCAGCCATCTGTTGCGCAACCGTCAGGATCGATGAACTTGCCGTACTTCTGCATCTTGTGGGTGAAGTGGCCGGCCGGACAACGGAAGACCGCTTCGACAATGCGGGGCCGGACTTCAGTAGATTTGCGGAGGATGCCTTCTACGGAAACGAACGTGTTGATGTCATCGGAACGGATGTCGCGGATCAGTTTCTTCTTGGGCAGGTTGGTGAACCGGACATTGAGGAACCGTGGCGGTTTCTGCTCCCTGGTCCGGATAAGGTCCCCGTTTTTTATTGCGTCAAGGATATCTTCGATGACTTTGCCGGGGTTCACCAGCAGTTCATCGGCAAGCGCGATACCGGTCTTGCCGTACTTCTCAATCTCCCGGTAATCGAGAACAAGCGAGCGCCGGTGCGGGTACTCGCGGGAGATCTCGCCCATCTCCTTTTTGTACTTGGATTTTAAGAACCGGCTCCAGTCAGCGGTCTTATCCGAGTCCTGCACCCCGGGCGTTGGTTCCATACGCGTTAACCCTGCTTCTGTTTTTCTGACGAGAGCACGAACCTTGCGATGAGCGCTTCCATCTGGATGTCGCTTGAGGCACCTTCCGAGAGCCGGAAGTCCGCTTCGCCCAGGTGATCGATGAGCTGGACCTTGAGTTTCCTCTCAAGGTCCATCTTCACGAGAGCCCGGTAGCACTGGTTGATGAGTTCGTTGGGTGCGATCCCCCGCTCGTGGAGGAGATGGTTGAGGAGGGATTCGGCGGTGTCGAAATCGCCCCGGAGGGAGAGCGTGAGGAGTTCGGTGATCTCATCCGGCCGTGCCGTTGACGTGATTGCATAGATGCTCTTCTCGTCAATGGTTGCGCTGATGATGGCGGCACCCTGCACCGCGTTGATGGCCTTTCGCATGTCGCCCTGCGCGATATAGACGATGGCATCCATGGCGCCGGGCGAAATGGTAAGGTTCTCCCGTCCGGCAATCCGGGTGATCTCTTCCTTGACTGCAGCACCACCAAGCAGCTTGAACCGGTAGATGGCGCACCGGCTCTGGATCGGGTCGATGATCTTCGAGGAATAGTTGCAGGAGAGGATGAAGCGGCAG
>JAAZNH010000088.1 GCA_012798365.1 Methanomicrobiales archaeon
GAGCCCGGTTCATCATCACGGTCCCGCGGGGGATGTTCCGGTATGGAACCTCACCTGCCGTATCCGTCTAACGGGTAAGGGGACCGAAAAAACACAATTACCAACCGGCGGATACTTCCTGTCCGGATGCGCAGGAGTTCTGCCTGTTTTTTCAACCGGCCTGGAAGCGCCCCGAGCGTTCTCAACAATTGACCCGCGGGTAAAATCCGCAGGGCGCAGCTAACTAACCAGCCGACGAACCGCCCCACTACCCGGCAACAACTCATTGTGCGGACGGCATGCCACACTCGGGTTCCGAGAGGTCCCGGACCGTGCTCATGACTGCCGGCATCCCGAAGTATTCCGTGATACGGCTGCTGAATTCCACCGGAATGATGGACCCGTCCTTTCTTTTCTGGCCGGTCCGGAAAAGGATATGACCGCGGGCCTGGAACTGGCGCAGGATCTCGGAGTTGAAGAGGTCATCAGGGTGGGTATCGAAGTCCCGTATGTTCATCTGCATGAACTCTTTTTTCGAGTAGCCGAGATACCGGGTGGCGATGACATTGGCCTCAAAGATCCGGCCGTCAAGATCATGCAAAAAGATCGCATCGCTGGCGCCGTCAAAGAGGGTCCGGTACCGGAGCTCGGACTCGATGAGTTCATCCCTCACGCGTTTGCTGCTGCTGATCTCGACAAGCGAACAGATGATGATATCCTCGTTAGAGACCGAGGCGGTCACAAGCACCCAGATGATCTCGCGGTCATGCCGGCGCAGCGCGATCTCCATATCTGTTATCTTCCCGTCATGGACCAGTGCCTCCATAAAACGGGTCTCCTGCAGCTCATCAAGCCAGAGATCGGAGACCTTCCGGCGGAGAAGATCGTCCGGAGGAAAACCCAGGATGGCCGCTGCCATCGCATTGGCCATGAGGACCTGCTGGCTCTGGCGGTCAAAGGTGAGGATCCCTGCCTGCGAGTTCTGGACAATCTCCCGGTACTTCCGGTCCTGCAGGGCCTGGCCGGACAATGCGGAGACCACGATGCCAAGCGAGACGAAGACATAGAAGAATGCGACACCGGCGGCATAGTGCCGGATATCGGCCGGGCCATAGAGCCACGTGAGCAGCAAAAACACCCAGCCCAGGCCGACCGTGAAATAGACCGCATACCGGGGATAGGACCAGGCCATGAGGAGGATCGGCACGATATAGAAGTACGGGAAGATGTCGATATACCCGTTTTTTAACGAGAAGATGGAGATGAGGATGATCCCGATTGTGAGCAGTGCCGTTGCCGCCAGCGTAAAGGTCCTGTTGGGTGAGATCGTGTTCATGAGGTCTCCTTCCCTGTTTCGTATGCTGGGAGATGGGTGCAGGGGCTATTATAGTTATTGCCGCGGGGCCGGGCGGTCCGGGTCCTTTCCGGTACAACTTGCTGACCGGGTTGTTTGCGGTGAAAAAATCGCGGCATGCCGGACACCCTGAGACCCGGGCGGCATCTGACACCAGGGAACGCGGGAGAAAACCGGCCTGTTATTACCCGGCAGGGACAATAGTTCAGCGAAGCAGCACATGGCAGACCCGGTCTTTTGTAGTGACAAAAAAGCGGTGATCCGGATCATCGCCTCGTTCCTTGCCGGGATCCTTGCCATCCCGCTTTGTATCGGCCTGTACTACAACTGCCCGCTGCACACTACGGTTGGCCTTGTCGGGTCCATCCTCATCTTCCAGCCGGTTGCAGCTGCCATCGGGATCGCGCTTGGGATCCCGGCGGTTCCCACGCTCCTCATCATGCTCTCGACCGGCACCGGGGTCATTTACCTCTTCTTTGGGATCTGCGACCTGTTTGCAAACCGTTCGGAATGGCTCCGGAACCATCTGGATGCCGTGAACGCCATAGCGAAACGTTCCGCCCTGTTTGCAAAGTATGGCATCTTCACATTCATCCCGTTCATCTGGGTGCCGGGCGTGGGGCTCTACGGCTGCGTCCTCCTCGCGTGGCTCTTTGGCTGGCGGGATCTGCGGGGCGTCAGCATCATCCTTGCCGGCTGGATGCTGGCATCGCTGCTCGTGGTCGGGGCAACGATCGGCGTTCTTGGCGCAATCAGCTGAAAAATAGTGAAGAGAAAAACCGGGGGAAAAACAAGCGCAAGAGTGGTCCACCCCGGGCTTCAGGCTTTCGCCTTCATCACAAGCCACTCCTTCTCTCCGGCCTTCCTGAACCGGACAAGGAGATATTTCCCCAAAAAACGCCGGCCTGAGAGGATAACCTCGATCCGTTCTTCGCCCCATGCAAGGACTTCTGCCGTCCCGGCATCGGCAATGGACACCCTGCCGGCGCCATACTCTCCCTCGGGGATGGTGCCTTCAAACCCGGCATAGGAGAGATCATGGTCCTCGACCGCGATCGCAAGCCGCCGGTCCCCGGGGTTTTCCGGCAGGCCCTTTGGCACGGCCCAGCTCTTCAGCACGCCATCGTGTTCGATCCGGAGATCGAAATGGTGGTGCTTTGCTGCATGGTCATGGAGCACGAACCGGGGCAGGGCGGGACCGCTCATCGCCGGCCCGGTCCTTTCGCCCGTACAATCAGGGCTTTCATGGTACGGGAAGCTTCCGTGATATCCGGCGCCGACACAACCGCAGAGATCACGGCAACCCCGTCCGCCCCGGCCCGGATCACGTCCGTTACATTCGAAGGCCCGATTCCGCCGATAGCAAGGACCGGGATCCGCACGGCTTTTTTCATCCGGGCGAGTTCGGCAAGGCCAAGGCCCGGCCCGGCATCGGCTTTTGATCCGGTAGAGAAGACCGGGCTGAGCACGACATAATCCGCCCCGGCCCGCTCGGCTTCCCGGGCCTCCTCAATACTCCCGGCCGATACCCCGATGATAAAACCCGGCGGGGACAGCTGCCGGGCCACGTCCGGCCGTATGTCATCCTGGCCCAGGTGGATGCCGTCGGCCCCGCAGGCAAGGGCAACGTCAAGCCGGTCATTGACGAGAAAAAGGGCGCCAGCTGGACGGGTATGGGCAAGGATCTCCCGGCCGACCTGCACAAGGTCCCGGCTTTCCATGTGTTTGTCCCGGAGCTGGATTGCGTCAGCCCCGCCACGAACCGCCCGCCGGGCGATCTCCGCATGCGGGATCCCGCCCGCGAGGGTTTCGTCCGTGATCACGTAGAGGTCAAACGGCATATCCGGGTCAGGGAGTGTGGACCTTCACGCCCCTGGCAAACTCTGCCGGGGTGAGAGAGGAAAGTTCGTCAAAGAGCGCAGCCTTAAATGATCCCGGGCCGGCAGCCCGGCCAGCTGCCCGTTCCCCGGCAAGCCCGAACGCTGCCAGTGCCGCTGCCGAGGATTTCACGCGGTCGGGTGAGACAGCTGCAAAAGCGCCGATGACCGATGCCGCCATGCAACCGGTACCGGAGATGCTGCCCATCATCGCATGGCCATTATCAACAAGGAGCGTGCGTTTCCCGTCCGTGACAATATCCGTTGCGCCGCTGATGCAGACGATAAATCCGGAGGATTTGGAGAAGTCCCGGGCAATCGCAACTGCATCGCCGGTCAGCCCGTGGGAATCAACGCCCCGCACTTTCCCGCCCGTACCGGAAAGGACGCCGATCTCACCGGCATTACCTTTCAGGATCGCGATATCAACTTCGTCCATGAGGGCATGGACCGTCTCGGTCCGGAACTTCGTTGCCCCGGCACCCACGGGGTCAAGGATGACCGGGATCTTCTTTTTGTTGGCCGCTTTTCCGGCAAGGATCATAGAGGCTACCTGTGCCTTGTTGAGCGTGCCGATATTCAGGACAAGGGCGCCGGCCATTGCTGCCATTTCAGCAACTTCCTCCGGGGCATCCGCCATGACCGGGGCTCCACCGGAAGCGAGCGTGATGTTGGCGCAGTCATTGACCGTAACGTAATTGGTGAGGTGATGCACGAGCGGGCGTTTTTCCCGGACGGCAGATAACAGGTCGGAGAACTCTTTTGGTCGCATGGAAAATCATCCTGTCATGAGAGGGGGATGGGATAGATCTGATCGGACAATGTACGTGTAAACGTAGGGGACACTGATAATTAAATACTGATAATCCGGAAGGAACGCGGGCCCGGTGAATACGTAAAAAAAAACACGGGAAAAACGGGAACGCCTTCCCCGGTCACCGGGTCATTTCCTCGATGGTTGCAAGGAAGAGGTCCGCCTCATCAGCAGTGTTGTACAGCCCGACACTGACCCGCGCTGTCCCGTCTGCAAGGCCAAGCCTGTTCATGAGCGGCATACAGCAGTGGTGGCCGGACCGGATCATGATATCAGCCATCTCGTCAAGGCGCTGGGCGATCTCGTGCGGATGCAGCCCGTCAATGGTGAACGAGATGACGCCCACGCGGTTCTCCGGCTTTTCCGGGGCATAGACCCGGACCCCGTTGATACCGTTGAGACCCCGGATGATCCGGCTCGTGAGCATCTCCTCCTGCCGGTGGATCTTCTCCATGCCGATCCCCTGCAGGTAATCGACCGCGACACCAAGACCAATGCCACCGGCAATATTGCCGGTCCCCGCCTCGTACCGCTGGTAGCCTTCCGTAAGCGTGTACGAATCGCCGGTCACCACCTCAATCGCACCGCCGCCAAGGAGCAGGGGTTCGATGACCGGCTCTTTCATCCAGAGGACGCCGGTCCCGGTGGGGCCGAGCATCTTGTGGCCGGAGAATGCGGCAAAGTCACAACCGAGCCGGTCGATGTCCACCGGAATGTGGGGGACGGACTGGGCCATGTCCACCATCAGGAGGGCGCCTTTTTCATGACAGATCTCTGCAATTTCCTGGATGGGGGTGACGACGCCCAGCACGTTCGATGCGTGCGAGACCGAGACGAGCCGGGTCCGGTCTGTGATCACTGCTTTGAGCGCAGCAAGGTCCAGGGAATAATCGGGAAGGATATCAACAACCGCAACATCGACCCCGCGTTTCCGGAGATTGTACCAGGGCAGGAGATTGGAGTGGTGCTCAAGGATCGTGGTCACCACGCGGTCGCCGGGCTGGAAGGGGAACCCGTGCGCCACCATGTTGACGGACTCAGTCGTGCTCTTCGTGAATACCGTAACGCCGCCCTTTGCGCCAATAAAGCCGGCCACTTTCTCGTGGGCATGCCAGTACCGCTGGGTTGCGATCCGGGTGAGCCGGTGGATGCCCCGGCCGACATTTGCCCGGTAATGCTGCTCGAATTCAACAACCGCCTGGATCACCGGTTCCGGTGACTGGCTGGTTGCCCCGCTGTCAAGATAGATGATGCCGGTGGCCGGCAGGGAGAAATCCTTCCGGATTGCTTCCACATCCAGCGCATCAGCCCCGCGATCGTTTGTCGCTGCTCTCATGGTCTGCCCCTCCTCTGTTTCAATAATCACCTGCGGCCCGGCGCCAGCTCCCGTATCTGGGTCGGGTCGTGATCCTGTGCCGGTTTCCGATCCGGTTCCTGTCCCGGTTCTTCCTCCGGGTGCTGCACCAATACCTGTGCCGGTTCCTGTTCCGGTGCCAGTTCCCGCCGCGATTCTCGTCCCGGTTTCCGATCCGGTTCCTGCGTTGGTCCCTGCTCCCGAACCTACACCGGTTTCTTTTCCCGTTCCCGCCCCTGATGCCCCAGGGACAGGAGGTGTATCCCGGACCGGGCCTGCCGGCCGGATCACCGGCTTCTTCACCGGTTTAATCGTGAAGTCCGGGTTGAAGGCAACGCCCTTTGTGGTGCAGAGCTCCCGCATCTTGGGCGGCAGCGCCTTCCAGCGCCAGAGCCCCCAGCTGCACCAGGCATCCGGGTAGCCTTTCTTTTCTGCCCAGTCCGCAACAAACGCGTCCCAGCGCTGTGCAAGGTCCGGGTGCGTTCGTTTGATCATCTCGTACTCGCTCTCGAGCATGGCAGGGCACAGATAGCAGCCGATCCGCTCGATCCCCCGCTCGTACAACGGGTTCATTGGCACGTCCTGCCACCAGAGGTACAGGAACACCTCAAGCGCCCGCCAGTTCCGGATAGGCGAGACATTGAGCTGGAGCGGGTTGTCCGGGTTCTGGCTCGTCTCCTCAAGGCCGGCCCGGTTCCAGGACTCGTACCAGCGGTTGCCCTGGATCGTGACACACGGGCCGGTCTTTGCAAGGAAGAGCTTGAGCGGCCGGAGTTTCTGGAACTTGCAGCACCACCGGTTGTCCTTGCCAGGAGGCCCGGCTTTTTCCACGGCCTGCCAGAAATCGCCGGCCCCGGAAATGATCTCTACGCCCTGCGACCGGACAAACTCAAGCGTCTCGGGAAATTCAAGGGTCGTATCAATAAAGAACGCTTTTGTCACGCCGGCCTTCCGTGCAAGGTGGAGGACTGCCGTGCTGTCCTTGCCGCCCGAGAAGGAGACATTGGCTGTCGGCCGGTCGGTCATGTGATGTTTTATCGCACGCACCGCGTTGCGTTCCAGGTTCTTGAGATGGTACTTGTTCTTCGCGATCACCACGTCCCAGCCCGGGTCCTGCAGGCGCTTTGCAGCCGTAACCGTGCTGAGCTCTTTAATCTTGACGGAATTGTCCCGCACCATGCCGGTCCCGTACTTCCCGCGGAACTTTACGATCACCGGGCCGTCAGGAACCCGGGTTGTGAGCGGGACGCGTTTGCCGCCAATCCGCCCGCCCTCTTTCCTCGCATCGGACTGCGTTTCAAGATCCACGATCCCCCGCGTTGCATAGGGGAGGAGGAACGGCAGGGCTTCCGGTGCAGGCTCGAACCGGAACTTCCGCTCCACGGGATCGAACGTGAGCCACCCGAACCGCTCACCGTTCATGATCACGAGTTCTGCCCGGTCAACGCCCCCGCTCTTGTTCAGGAGCAGAACATGTGCAACCGGCACCGGGCCAAACTGCACTTCCAGGAGATTCCGGATAAGGTCGCGATCAGCGGAGAGCGCCGGGCGGAGATCGTAGGGCTGGAGAAGCTCAATCTTCTTCCCGTCCCGGCCGCACGCACAGCTCTTGGCAATGAGCGGCACGTTGCACTCTTCGCACCAGTAGAGGACCTTTTTTACCGGGGGCTCGCGGAACACACTCAGCTGATGGGGCGGCAGGGGAGATAATGCGTGCGATCCTGCGGATGGTTCAGAACCGGATGACGAGAGATATATTATGCCACAACACCAAACCACCGGGTAACGATACCCGATGACTGGCAACGAAACCGACACAAACCAGCTGCCCTGCAGGATTGAGGGGTCTTACTGGCGTGTCTTAACCGAACCCAACCCCTGGGCACTCGTGCTCCTTGTCCTTGCCGGCATTGCCCTTGAAGTCGTTGTCCATTATTACCTGCAAATCCCGGTCGTGTACACGCATTTCTATTACCTGATCATTGTCATCACCGGGCTCTGGTACGGGCGCAGGGCCATCTGGCTGGCGCTCTTTTTCGGGGCGCTCCACGTCATTGTCACGGACCTGCTCACGGGCCTGATCTCGGCAGAAGCCCTGTTGCGGGCGCTGATGTTCTGCCTTGTGGCATTTGTTGTCGGCACCATTGCCGAACAGGTCCAGTGTTACCACGCCCTCCTCGACCGGCAGAACCGGGACCTGCAGGCCCTCAACACCCGTCTTGCAGCAGGCAACGAGCGCCTGTCGGAGTCCCACAAGGCCCTTGAGGTTGCCAACCGGAAACTCAACCTCCTCAACA
>JAAZNH010000089.1 GCA_012798365.1 Methanomicrobiales archaeon
GAGCGGATGCGCCGCGACGACGGCAGGCTTGCCGTGGACCATTTCAATCTCTCGATCACCCGTCCCGACGGCACCGCTGTGCCGCTGCACGGGCACGCCACGCCGCTGCACACCCCTGATGGCAACGCGTACGGAACTCAGGTGCTGCTCTACGACATGACGAGCAGCCGCCGCGCCGAACAGGACCTGTGGTCGGCCCAGCAGCGACTGCTAAACGCTATCGAGTACCTCCCCGACGCGACGTTCATCATCGATACCGACGGACGGATTATCGCGTGGAACCGGGCCATCGAGGAGATGACCGGCGTCCCTGCAGCGGAGATGATCGGGAAAGGTAATTATGAATATGCAGTCCCGTTCTATGGAGCCCGGCGCAAGATCCTCATTGACCTGATTTTTGAAACCGATGAGGTCATTGCCACAAACTACGCCCATATCTTCCACGAGAAGGACACCCTGATTGCCGAGACCTCGCTGCCCCGGCCAAAAGGGCAACCCAAGATACTCATGGGCAAGGCAAGCCCGCTGTATGACCGGCAGGGGGAAGTTGTCGGTGCAATCGAGTCCATCCGCGACATCACCGGGCTGCGGAAAGCAGAGGAGGCTGCGGCTCACACAAGAAAGGACTGGGAGACGATCTTCCGCGCCATCGGCCACCCGGTGATTGTCCTGGATGCAGAAAACCGCATCATTGACGCAAATGATGCCATGCTCCGGGTAAGCGGCCTCACCCAGGACCAGCTGCGAACCAAGCACTGCTACGAGGTCTTCCATGCTCCTGGTACCGACCGGCCGCCGGCCTCATGCCCGTTTGAGCGGATTCGTTCCGGGGAGAACCCCGCGCCATCCGATGCGGAGATCGAGGCGCTGGGCGGGTATTACCATATCAGCTGCACGCCGGTCTTTGACGCAAATGGCAGGCTTGAGAAGGTTATCCACATCGCCATGGACATAACCGAGCGGCGCAAAGCGCAGGACGAGATCCGGGCTGCGTATGAACATATCGCGGCATCCGAAGAGGAGCTCCGTGGCCAGTTCGATACCCTGGTGCAGAACGAGCAGCAGATCCGCGAGAGTGAAGCAAAGTACCGGGAACTTGCTGACCTGCTCCCCCAGGTCGTCTTTGAGATGGACATGCAGATGCGGATCACGTATGCCAACCGCAGTGCCCTCTCAACATTCGGGATGACGGAAAAGGACCTGGCAGCAGGAATCACGGCCCTCCAGGTCTTCGATCCACGGGATCATGAACGCATAAAGGAGAATACCCGCAAGGTTATCGAGGGCATTCCGTACGACGACCACGAATATTCCGCAGTCCGCAAAGATAAATCGACCTTCCCGGTCCTCGTGTATTCCTCACCGGTATTCCGGTCCGGCCGGCCTGCCGGCCTCCGGGGCGTCATGATCGACATCTCTGCCCGGAAAAAGATCGAAGCAGACCTCCGGCAGAGCGAGGCAACCCTGTCCGGTCTCTTCCGGGTGGCCCCGGTCGGGATCCTCATGGTCAGGGATCGCATCCTCATGCGGGTGAATGAGAAGATCTGCTCTATCTCCGGATATAACATGAGCGAACTGGTGGGAAAAAATGCCCGGTTCCTGTACGCATCTGACAAGGATTATGAGTATGTCGGCAGCGTCCGGTATTCAAAGGATAATATCTATGGTCTTGATGCCGTTGAAACCAACTGGGTACGAAAAGACGGGACCGTCCGGACGGTACTGCTGAGCGGGACACCCCTCGACCAGGCCTGCCCGGAAGGTGAATGGATTGTTGTTGTCCTGGATATCACGGGGGAAAAACAGCTGGAAAAGGAGATCCGGCTCCGGCAGCAGCAGATCGATACCCACCTGCAGAACCTTCCGCTGGGAATATTCCGGGCAGTTCCCGGCCCGAACGGGCGGATGGTGATGGCAAATGCCGTGATCGCCCGGCTCCACGGGTATGAATCGGTCGGGGAGTTCATGCAGGCCCCGCTTGAGAACCTGTACGCCAATCCGGATGACCGCAAAGTGCTGGTATTGCGGGTCCTTAAGGAAGGAACGGTATCCGGTTTCGAAGTGCAGCTGAAAAGGAAGAACGGGGACCTGTTCTGGGCCGCAATCTCCGCAGTGGCAGTCCCCGGGCCTGATGGAAAAGCAGCATTCCTCGATGGTTTTGTGACCGACATCACCCCGCGGCGCAGGATGGAAGAGGAGATTCGGCACAAGCAGCAGCAGCTGGACAATCTCATGCAGAACCTGCCGGCAGGCGTTTTCCGGACAACCACGCACAAGCCGGGCCGGCGGATCATGGTTAACCCGATCCTTGCCCAGATGTTCGGGTATGACTCAGTAGAAGAGTTCCTCAAAAGCTCCCTTGATGATTCGTACGTGGACCACAAGGACCGGGAGGAAATCATCACCCGCCTTATCCGCGACGGTGCGATCACCAATGCGGAAGTCCGGTTCCGGAGAAAAGACGGGGAGATGTTCTGGGCAAGCATGTCGGCAGTGGCCGTACCGGGGCCGGATGGAGCCCCGGAGTATCTTGACGGGATCCTCACTGACATCACGGCACGGAAACGGGCTGAGGATGCGCTGCACGAGGCAAACCGCCGGTTCAAGCTCCTCAACAGCATGACCCGGCATGATATCCGCAACCAGCTGACCGCCCTAAGGGGTTTTGTCGAGGTGGCACTCAAAAAGGAACCTGACACGGACATGGAACATTACCTGAAGAAGATCCAGGCGATTGCCCAGACCATCAGCACCCAGATCGAGTTCACCCGGGCATACCAGGAACTGGGCATCAACGTCCCGGGGTGGGCGCGGCTTGAGACGGTTATTGCGGGCACAGCAGCCCCGGTCAATGTCCAGTACAGCACATCCTGCAGCCGGTATGAGATCTTTGCCGATCCTATGCTTGAGCGGGTCTTCTTCAACCTCTTTGACAATGCAGCCCGCCACGGAAAACACGTGACCACGATCACCATCGATTGTCAGGAGGATGCCGGGGCCCTGCTCATTTCCGTAGAAGACGACGGGACCGGCGTCCCGCAGGAGCAGAAGGAGAAGATCTTTGAGCGCGGGTTTGGGAAAAATACCGGCCTTGGCCTCTTCCTTGTCAAGGAGATCCTGGCAATCACCGGCATCCGCATACGGGAGAACGGGATCCCGGGGAAGGGGGCCCGGTTCGAGATGACTGTTCCGGCAGGTGCATACCGGCGCGTATCCTGAAGGCCCGTAACATGTGGGGGAAATGGCCGGTTCAGGTATGCCGGAATCCTTCCTTTGGCACGGTGATCGCAAACTGCACGCCCTGCCCCGGCGTCCCGTTCTCGACAATCGTGATTCCGGTGATTGCAAGGATCTCCCGGGAGAGGAAGAGCCCAAGACCGGTATGCTTGCCAAATCCTTTCTGGAAGAGTTTCTTCTTATCCGGTTCAGAGATGCCGACACCATTGTCGCGGTAGAAGATTACCAGGCCGGCCCCCGTCTCCTGGCAGGAGAAGGAGAATCTGGTCACGCGCTCGCCATGCCGCTGTGAGTTCTCCATGAGGTTAAAGAACACTTTAACAATCAGGGGGTCAGCAAAGATCTCCAGGTCCCCAACCTCAATGCTGACGTCAATGCCCTGGGGGCTGAGCTGGTCCTTGGCCTCGTAGATCACCGATTCAAGGCTCTGCCATTTGGGAGCATTCACCCCGATATCCTGGTAGTATTTCGTGAACTCAATCTGCCGCTGGATGGCTTCTGCAGCCTGGTCTTCCTTGGTGATGAAGTTCTCGTGCTTTGTCCCCCTGAGATCCTCTTTTGAGAGTTCAAGGAACGCCCGCAGCCCCATGATCTGGTTGAGGATATCATGCCGCGTGATCGAAGAGAGCATATTGAGTTTCTTAAGTGCTTCTTTGAGCGCTTCATCTGCTTTCCTGCGTTCAGAGATATCTCGGATAATCCCCTCCGTACCCGTGTATCCGCCCTGGCTGTCCAGGCGCAGTTTTGCATTGACGGAACCCCAGAAGGTTGTGCCATCCTTTTTGACAAATTCTGCTTCATAATCCTCGACTGCCCCGCCCCGCTCCCTCATCGCAGCGAGGAAATGCTCCCGCAGTTCCGGTTTTTTCCAGATCGCGTACGCAGAGATCCCAAGCATTTCATCAAGCGATGCATACCCAAACGTCTGCACGGCTGACGGGCTCACCATGACAAGGCGGCTGTCCTTATCGAACCGGAAGAAGATATCCTGGATGTTCTCGATGATCGTCCGGTACCGTTCTTCGCTCTCGGCAAGGGCCCGCCCGGCCTCTTTTCGCTCGGTGATATCCCTTATGATCGCCCACATTCCCTGCGGGGTACCGTCCTCGCCTTTGATAATCGTTGTCCGCAGTTCCACCGGGAAGACCCTGCCGTCTTTTGCGCGGTATTCTTTCTCGTAGATGTCAGAATACCCCCGGATCATGACCTGGTTTCTGATGATCTCCTGCTCCTGTTCCTGCCAGGGTGCAGGAGTCAGGTCATTAAACGAGAGCGTGTAGATCTCTTCCGGGGGATACCCGATCATCATCTCAAAGGACCGGTTGAACCCGGTGATCCGGCCTTCCAGATCAATGCTGGCAAAAGCGTCGCGCATCCCCTCGTAGAGCTGGCGGTACCGCTGCTCGGAGCCGGCAAGGGCGGCCTCCACCAGTTTCGATTCCGTGATATCCTCGTGCACGGTAATCCAGACCGGCCCGAATGCCGGGTGGTTGTACGTGGATACGATGGCATGACACCAGACCACGGAGCCGTCTTTTTTCCGGTTCCTCACCTCCCCGGTCCAGGAGCCGGTCTTTTCCAGCTGCTCACTGATTTCCCGGGCAATCTCTTCCGGTGAGCGGATATCCGGGGCATTGATTGCGGCGATATTTGTACCGATCAGTTCATTCCCGGCATACCCGAACATCCGGGAAAACTGCGTGTTGGAAAAGACAATAGTGCCATCCCGGGTCCGGATCAGGGCAACACCTTCAGCCATGTTCAGGAGGATCTGGCTGTGCAGGGAGAGTTCCTCTTCCGCTTTTTTCCTCCAGACGATCTCATCGTCCCGCTCGGTGATCGTCTGGACCAGGTTCTGGTGCGTTCGTGCAATCGTGATCGAAAGCCCGGCGATCTGGCTGATGAAATGGGTGAGATTGATGTACTCGTTCACTGCATCCGGAAGGGTGACCCTGTCAACAGAGAGGATGCCGATCAGCTCTTCATTATAAGTTACCTGGAACCAGAACCCGTCCCCGCTCTCGTGGAGCCCGTACGGGCGTAACGGACTGAAGGATTTCCGGAAGGTTTCCGTTGAGGGATACGAGTCCGGGGGGCTGCTGATGACCGCACCGGTAACTCCCTGGTGAACCGGCAGGAACCCCGTCCGCGCTGGTGAGCACAGCAGCGTGATCAGTTCCAGCATCCGGGAAATGATCGTGTCCTCGTCATGGATCCCGATAAGCCGGCTGGTCAGGTCGGCAACCATCGAATAATCAGCAACCCGCTTTTCCGCAGCGGTCATCGCAATCCTGGATTGAGTGCGTTCCCGGTCCGCCTGCCACTGGAGGTATACTACGGCCAGATGGAGACGGAATACGTCGATACCAACAGGTATGTTCCGTGCCGGTTTCCCATAGAATTGTGCAAACTCCGCAAGTACCGGTTCAAGACCGGGTCGCAGCCCGGTATCGAGTAAAACGACCTCGTTGAGGGATTCCCCAAACATCTCCCGGGCAATGGACTGGTTCAGCTTGTGACATTCAGCATTCTGTTTCCACTTAAGAAGCCTGCCCGGCAGTTTGAGATATGCCCCGTTCCTCCGGAACTGTTCAGCCTGGCTTTCGGGAAGGAAAAGTGACGGGCCTTTGTCAAGGATGATAAGGGACGGATCGTTACGGATCTCCCGGGGAATATCAAAGGTATTGGAACACCCGCACCCGCAGAGGCAGATGGTGGCCCCGGCTGCTGCAAGTTCTTCATACTGGTCCATAAGGCCAGCCCAGACCGAACGGATATGGCCGCAATGAAAGGGGAAGGAGCGAACCTGTGCCTCCGAAAATGCCCCGGTTGCAAGCACGGCTTCCACCTCGGGCAGTATGTTCTCACAGCAGAGAATGACAAACTTCCTGTCCATTTACCTGACGTCCAGCGGGTAATTCCCGTACTTTTTTACCGCCCTGCTGACTGCAAGGAGCACGCCGTCGGGCACCTGCCACGGGATCTCCCCGTGGTTGTCCGAGAGGATGAACCCGCCACCGGGTGCGGCCTTGCGGATAAGGTCGCGGACGGCAGCATCTGCATCCGCGGGAGTCCAGCGCCGCATGGCGATCCCGTTGAGGTTTCCCAGAACGGAGAGCCGCCTGTTGCAGGCAGCCTTGACCGTGCCGATATCCTCAAGGGCGCTTGCTCCCACGATTGCGGTACCGGTGGTTGCAAGATCATCAATGATGGCAAGGGTCCGTCCTGAGGCAAGGTGGGTGGCAGTAGGTCCCTTGATCTGTGCTATGGTTCCCTTTGCAATGCGATACCCGGTTTTCCGGTACAGCTCCGGCGGGACACAGCTGGGCGATGAGATCGGGTCAAAGTAGCAGATCGCATGAGCCCCCGCTTCAAGCTGGGTATTGGCCCATTCCACGCAGAACTGCTGGTTCTTTTTCATGAGTGTCTCAAAGAGGGCCGGCTCGAAATACATCAGGTCAAGGTATGCCTCAAATCCCATCTGCATGACCGGAACCGAGAACGGGGCCATGACCACTCCGATAACCGGGATCTTCCCGGCCGATTCGCGGGAGAGGCCCCTGATACATTCAGTTATTTTCTCAAGGTTCCTGCATGACGCAACTTCCGGTACTTCGATGCTTTCGATCTCCTGGTGCTCACTGATAATCGGGCGGCCGGCATTGGGGGGTCCGTCATTGATATAGATCACATCCCCTCCCCATGCCTCGGTCTCGGCCGATGCATAAAAGAACGGATAATAACAGTCGCTGTCGTACTTTTTCTGAAGTGCAACCTGGCCTTTTATCACGTTCTCCCCTTTGGAGTAGTATTCCCGGATCGACAGGTTCAGTTCTTTTGCCCCATGCATGGTTGTGAGGAGGAAGAAGGGGACCCGGTCCGGTTCTTTCTGGCCAAGGGCGGTGAGTGTACGCTCAAGGGGTGTCATCGTTGCGGTCATCATCTCGCCCCCGCAGTAAACGTGCCGACAATCTCAAGAGCATCCGAAGCAGTCCGGCCCATGGCATCGGCGCCGACTTCTTTCCAGAGCTGCGGGTCGAAGTTGAACGGCGCCCCGCCAACAATGACCTTTATCCCCGGCAATTCCTTTTTTATGCGGGCAATCGCTTCCCTGGCCCGGAGCGCTGCCGGGAGCATCAGTGTCGATATGAGAAGAATGCTGATCTTCCCCCGGACCGTCCTCTCCACCAGCTGGTCCACGGTCAGGCCGCTGCCGTAATCAGTTACCTCGTAGCCCCCGGCCCGGAGTGCTGACAGCACAATACGTTTGCCAAGCGTGTGGTGGTCCTCAAGCACGACAATGGCCATGGGGGGCTGGTTAACCCTGCGGGGGTCGCCCGGCGGGAGCATGGTGTCAACAATCTCCTCGCATATCCGCCCGCTCATGTAGATCTGCGAGAGGGCAACCTCGCCCCTCTCCCAGCGCCTCCCGACTTCCTCAAGCGCCGGGACAACAAGGGTCTCAAGACACCTGAACGGCGTTCCTGCTGAACAGGTATCCTTCACGATCCTTCCTGCCGTTACCCGATCAACAGAAAGGAGGGCTCTCTCCATCTCCGCAAGCCGGGGAGACGGACCGGCCTTACCCGGCACACGCGGGTCTTGACTACCAGGATCTGCCATACGGTGAGATGCCCGCAGAAATATATAAATATGCCGGGTACGCGGAAGCGTTCCATAAAAGCCGGCGAACCGGTACTAGGCCGGCTGCCCGGCAAACCTGAATGCTCCGGGCGGGATGGTGATTTCAAACCTCGCCCCGGACCCGGGGGCGCCCGTCTCGGTTATCGTAAGGCCGGTGATGGAGAGTATTTCCCGGGAAAGGTACAGGCCCATGCCGGTATTATTACCAACGCCTTTCTCGAAGATCACCTTCTTGTCCCGTTCAGCAACCCCCTTCCCGTTATCCTCAAAGACCAGCGCCAGCGAATTCCCGTTACGCCGCGTAACGATCCGGATCCAGGTCATCCCCTCCCCTCCGTACCGCAGGGAATTGTCAATGAGGTTATAGAAGACTTTCTCGACAAGCGGGTCGGCAAAGATCTCAAGCCCGGCGGTCTCCCGTTCGATCCGGATATCCTTCACGGGAAGTCCGGATACGGCTTTCTCAATTCCCGTGCTCACGTCCTGCCATGCCGGGTCCTTAATCCCGAGGTCTTCGTATTCTTTGGTGAAGGAGATCTGGTCGGAGATGGTTGATGCAATCCTCTGGTTCTTTTTTAAGAACTCTTCAAGTTCCCGTGGATTATCGATTGCCTCCGTGGCAAGTTCCAGGAATGCCATGAGCGCCATCAGCTGGTTGCGGATATCGTGACGGGTGACACTTGATAATAAATGGAGCTTCTTGTTTGCCATCCGCAGGGCGTCTTCGGCTTTTCGCTGGGGCGTGATGTCATGGAGGACTCCTTCGACTCCGGCGATCTTCCCTCCCGCATCCCGGTAAAAATGGCTGCTCGTGGTCACATACCGGATTTCCCCGCTCCGTGTTTTGAGGGTGAGCGGGAAGGAATCAACCGATCCTTTTTCCTGGAGGGCCGTAAGGAGCCGGTCCCGGTCAGCCGGGTCGGCATACACGCAGGTGACCGGCTGGCCGATCAGCTGGTCGATCGAATCATACCCGGCAATCGCGGCAGCGGAGGGGCTGAGCATGGTAATCTTCCCGCTGGTATCCGTGCGGTAGAAGAGGTCCTGCATCTCCTCGATGATGCTCCGGTACTTCTCTTCACTCTCACGCAGGGCCTTCTCAGCCACCCTGCGCTCCGTGATGTCAAAAAACGTTGCCAGATGGCTCTCTCCAATCGTGATTCCCCCGATGATGATATTGCGGACGGTGCCGTCCCTGCAGGTAATCCGGTATTCTGCGGGTTCAACCGCAGTTCTCTTCGCTTCAGCGGTTGCCACGGCATGGTTCCAGGCACTGAGAACCGTGGTGCGGTACTCCTCATCCGGGTAGGCCCGCCGGCTCCAGTCATCAAGGGTGGGGATTTCGTCGTGGGTATACCCGAATGTCCGGATAAACTGGTTGTTGATGAACGTGATGTTCCCGCTCCGGTTCACAACGCCAAGGGCAAGGGGGGCAAGCGTGATAAAAAGCCGGAATTTCTCTTCGCTCTGCGCCAGGGCCTCCTCAGCCCGTATACGCTCATACATCCTCCCAATCCGTTCAGCAATGGCGTTGAGGAGATCTGACTCTTCCTCCAGGAACGGTGCAATCTTCGCGGATTTTCTCTCCCCGGCATAAAAAACCTCGATCTCCCCGTATGGTTTCTGGTTGATCGAGATAACCGACCCGATCTTCGCGCTGCTTTCGCTGAACCCCGGCGAAGTATATGTCCTGTTGTCGATCCGGATACGGGCAAAGGTCAGGGACGGGTACTGCCATCCCGAAGGGATGACGTCAGCAATCCCCTTAAGAATTGCATCGAGAGTGGGCCCGGTTTCGATGATGCGTGCAACCTCGTAGAGGCACCTCAGTTCCTTGACCCGTTCCCCAAGTTCCGCGGTCTTCTTCTGGAGTTTGTCCTGGGTAACCCGTAAACTGGTTACGTCCTCGAGGAACACCAGATATCCCTCGGGCTGTCCCCCATGGGTGAGGAGCGGCTCAACAGATCCAATGAAAAACAACACCCGGCCCTTGTCCCTGCGGATGATCTCCTGTTTACCGGATGCTGTCTCCTTGCACAGCACCTGCAGTTCCGGCCAGGCCGGGACGATCTCTTCCATGGTTTTCCCCAGGGCTGAGGCCTGCGGCAGGGCAAATATCCCGGCTGCCGCCGGATTGAGATCGATAACACGCCGGCTGATATCCAGCACGATAACCGGCTGGCCCAGTGCATCAATCAGCCGGCTCCTTGCAATCGGGATGATGTCCAGGAAACGGTACCGGAACAGCGCAATTGCATACAGAAGTGCCGCGATCCAGAGGAAGGCCGGGGCGGGATTTATCCCGGCAAATCCGAACGGGGCGCTCACGAAAAGGTAATTCACTACCGTTGGGAATGCGAGCGCGATGAGCAGCAGGATGGTTGGCATCTCCCACAGGGTCCCCTGCTTACGGGTTTCATGAACGAGGAGGATAATGGCGATTCCGAGCAGGGCAAACGAGTACAGGTTGTAGACAAAAAATGCAGGCCCCTCTGTATAGGTAAGTACCGGGACCGTACCGGCCCGGCCCAGGGAAAAATTGTAGCGGAAGAGGGTATGCCACGGGCTTGTCAGGGCGAGGAAGACCGCTGTGACCGGGATAGCCAGGGCTGCTGCTGCCAGGTCCTGCCGGATCCACGTGGTTTTTTTCACATACGCGAGCACCAGCCAGACTTCCAGCACGGAAAAGAACGGCAGGAACAGGAAACGGAGGTTGTGGAATGCGATCCGCTCCGAAAGTGTGGGGGAGAGCAGGTCAAGAGCGTACAGGATCGACCACGCCATTGCCATGAACATCAGCAGGATGAACGGGGTGGCTGCGGGTACCCTGTCCACAAAACGCCGGGCGTACAATCCCACGGCTGCCATGCTGATGCCGGAGATGAAGAGCATCGCGATGAGCAGGTCAAAAATTATCGTACTCAAACCTACGCACACCTCCCCTGCGTTTTACCCACGGGCGTTATTTTGTGATTCTGGGCATGCATTGTATTAATACTTCAGGTTTGTCAGGTCTCGGGATCCCCTGAGCATACCTATAAACCTGCCATAGTGGTGGATGGTATTGTGAAGGGCCGGAATATCTGTCAGGTATCCTTGGGGAAGTCTGAATTCTCCTCCGCATGATTAATCCCTGACGAGTCATAGACTTCCACAAGACCGTGAGATCCGGAATAAAAGGGAGATATATCCGGGTTCCCACTCGTTCTGGGACGGTGCCCGGTGAGGTGCCGCGAAAATCCGGATGCGGCCGGTAACCGGAACCGCCGCCAGTATAGTATTACCGTCGTTATGGCAGTATGCCTGCACTCTGCATCTTTGTGTCAAGCCAGTCGAACTTACCGGCAAACGACTGGGCAAACGCCCCGAGCTGGCAGTGGGAGCCGGCTCCGAACTCATCGGAATAAATCAGCAGGTCCCTCTCGCAGGAGAGGTGATCATACAGCTCCTTTGCCTGCACTGCACCCGGGTCGAAACGGTCAGCCGAACCTGCGGTCACAAGCGTTGGGCAGCGGATCTTTTCGGCCGACCCCTTCATAGTCATGTCCATGTA